>NZ_JBBNPD010000005.1:0-123200 GCF_040097075.1 Collinsella sp. CLA-SR-H006
AGGCCCCGCCGACCGATTGCAAGCGGTCGGCGGGGCCATTGTGGCTCTTGACAGCGGATTGGGTCATATGAGCGAAATCCCATGGACTCCACGGCTGTGATCAATATGGTGTGCGGTCCTGCAGGTGAACCGATGGTACGCGCGCTCGAAGAGTGCCACCAGGACACGAATCTCTATCGCAACGCGCTCGATCGCCTGTCCCAGGCGGCGGAACTCATGCCCGCCGAGCGCGCCGAGGCCGTGCTGGTGCTGTTTGTCGCTGTCGGTTGTTCGGCGGATGTGCGGTCCTCGGTGAACTATGCCATCGACTACGCGCACGCGACCTGTGGCGGAGGAACATCCACGCCGCGTTCGCTTGGCATGTCGATGACCGCGGGCGAACGCGAACCCGCCCCGGCGCACCCCTTGGGCTTGCTGCGCGTGCAAAACAGTTTTGTCGTGAGCGCCCCGCGCTGGATTCAGCCGAGCGAGCAGGGTGTTGAGATTGGCGCACTGGCCACTGGTGAGGGCGATATTACCGACGTCGGCGACGATGTCTCGGCCCGCCATGCCCATATCTGGTGCGATGCTCAAAATATCTGGCACGTTGAGGACTTGTCGTCCACCAACGGAACCGTGGTGGTAAACGGGGCCACGCGCGTCTGCATTCAGGTCGAGCCCGGCCGTTCCGCCCAACTCAATCCCGGCGACGAGCTCAAGCTCGGCGAATCCACTACCTACGCCATTCTCTTCGGTGCCCTCTAGCCAGTCCTGCCAAATGGTCCCTCCGTCCCCAAGGGATCATTTTGCTCCCGGCAGTCACCCGAGGTAAACCTTTACCGCCCGCCTATATTTGCCGAAATTACACTTGACGGCGGGGTACAATAAACCCGCATGCGGATTTCCGTTGCGGGCGCTTCCCATCGCCGGGGCGTGCCCGGGAGCATCCGGCATGCGGCCTTTGCGGCGCTCGGTCATGTGCAAGACGGGCGGTCGGGTCTGTGGGGCGCATCAGCTGGCCCTCGCCTCGGCATGTCTTCTCTCCACGCCACGTACCTGCTGCTGAGCCTGCCTGCCAGATGATTGGAAGCAACAGCGTAAATCCCATCACGCCAACATCCCGGCGATCGCCGGGGCCTGTATACCTATATGAGAGGAGAGGGGTATATGGCGCGTAAGTTTAAGTCTATGGACGGCAACGAGGCGGCCGCATATGTTTCGTATGCGTACACCGAGGTAGCGGGAATCTATCCCATTACGCCGTCCAGCCCGATGGCCGACCATGTCGACCAGTGGGCGGCCCAGGGTCGCAAGAACATCTTCGGCACCCCGGTCAAGGTCGTCGAGATGGAGTCCGAGGCAGGTGCAGCCGGTACCGTTCACGGTTCGCTGGGCGCCGGTGCTCTGACCACCACCTACACGGCTTCTCAGGGTCTGCTCCTGATGATCCCGAACATGTACAAGATCGCAGGCGAGCAGCTCCCGGGCGTTTTCCACGTCTCCGCGCGTTGCGTCGCTTCCCACGCCCTGAACATTTTTGGCGATCACTCCGACGTCATGGCCTGTCGTCAGACCGGCTTCGCCATGCTCGCCGAGGGCAACGTCCAGGAGGTCATGGACCTCTCGCCGGTGGCTCACCTTGCCGCCATCGAGGGTAAGACCCCGTTCCTTAACTTCTTCGACGGCTTCCGCACCAGCCACGAGATCCAGAAGGTCGCCATGTGGGACTACAAGGATCTGGCCGAGATGTGCGACATGGACGCCGTCCAGGCTTTCCGCGACCACGCGCTCAACCCTGAGCACCCGCACACCCGCGGCAGCCACGAGAACGGCGATATCTTCTTCCAGAACCGTGAGGCCTGCAACAAGGTCTACGACGAGCTTCCCGCCGTCGTCGAGGGCTACATGAAGAAGATCAACGAGAAGCTCGGCACCGATTACGGCCTGTTCAACTACTACGGCGCTCCCGATGCCGATCGCGTCGTCGTGTGCATGGGCTCCTTCTGCGACGTGCTCGAGGAAGTCATCGACTACCTCAACGCTCACGGCGAGAAGGTCGGCCTGGTCAAGGTTCGTCTGTTCCGTCCGTTCTCCATCAAGCACTTCGTCGACGTTCTCCCCGAGACCGTCCAGAAGATCGCCGTCATGGACCGCACCAAGGAGCCGGGTTCCATCGGCGAGCCGCTCTACCAGGACGTCGTCTCCGCTCTCTACGAGGCCGGCAAGACGGGCATCAAGGTCGTCGGCGGCCGTTACGGCCTGGGCAGCAAGGACACGCCTCCCGCGTCCGCGTTCGCTGTCTTCGAGGAGCTCAAGAAGGACGAGCCCAAGCGCGAGTTCACCATCGGCATTGTCGATGACGTGACCAACCTGAGCCTGCCCGAGGCCGAGGATGCGCCCAACACCGCAGCCCCCGGCACCATCGAGTGCAAGTTCTGGGGTCTGGGTGGCGACGGTACCGTCGGCGCCAACAAGAACTCGATTAAGATCATCGGCGACCACACCGACAAGTACGTCCAGGCCTACTTCCAGTACGACTCCAAGAAGACTGGCGGCGTCACCGTCTCGCACCTGCGCTTTGGTGATTCCCCGATCCGCTCGCCGTACTACGTGACCAAGGCCGACTTTGTCGCCTGCCATAACCCCAGCTACATCGTTAAGGGCTTCAAGATGGTCCGCGACGTCAAGCCGGGCGGCACCTTCCTGGTCAACTGCCAGTGGAGCGACGAGGAGTTCGCCGGGCACATGCCCGCCGTGGCCAAGCGCTACATCGCGAACAACAACGTCAACGTCTACCTGATCGACGCTATCGACCTGGCTGCCAAGGTCGGCATGGGCAAGCGCACCAACACGGTGCTCCAGTCCGCCTTCTTCGCGCTGGCCAAGGTCCTGCCCGCCGAGGACGCCCTGCAGTACATGAAGGACGCGGCTACCAAGTCCTACATGAAGAAGGGCCAGGCCATCGTCGACGCCAACCACAAGGCCATCGATGCCGGCGCTACCGCCTTCCGTAAGTTCGAGGTTCCGGCCGACTGGGCTACCGCCGAGGATGCCGCCCCCGTCGAGCTCTCCGAGGAGACCAAGTCCGCTATCGCCCAGCAGGTCAAGAACCTGCTCGAGCCCATCGATCGCATGGACGGCGACAGCCTGCCTGTTTCCGCCTTCGTCGATTGCGCTGACGGCCAGTTTGAGCTGGGCGCCTCCGCATACGAGAAGCGCGGCGTCGCCGTGGTCGTTCCCCACTGGGACGAGACCAAGTGCATCCAGTGCAACCAGTGCGCCTATGTGTGCCCGCATGCCACCATCCGTCCGTTCGCGATGACCGAGGACGAGGCTGCCGCCGCGCCCGAGGCTACCCGCATGCTCGACGCCATGGGCCCCAAGGCCAAGGGCATGAAGTTCACCATGGCTGTGTCCCCGCTCGACTGCATGGGCTGCACCAACTGCGTCAAGGTCTGCCCCAAGGGCGCCCTCGAGATGGTTCCCACCGAGCAGGAGATGGACCAGCAGCCCGTTTGGGACTACATGGTCGAGAACGTCTCCGAGAAGAAGGAGCTCATCGCGGCCAACGTCAAGGGCAGCCAGTTTAAGCAGCCCTACCTGGAGTTCTCCGGCTCCTGCGCCGGCTGCGCCGAGACCGCCTATGCACGTCTGGTGACCCAGGTCGCCGGCGACCGCATGTTCATCTCCAACGCCACCGGCTGCTCCTCCATTTGGGGCAACCCCGCTGCCACCGCTCCTTACTGCAAGGACAAGGACGGTCACGGCCCGGCGTGGAACAACTCCCTGTTCGAGGACAATGCCGAGCACGGTCTGGGCATGGCCGTCGGTTACGAGGCCGTCCAGAAGAAGCTGATCGCCGCTACCCAGGACATCATCGCTGCCGATGGTCCGTCCGATGAGCTCAAGGCTGCCGGCCAGGCTTGGATCGACTCCGTCAACGACACCGAGGCTTCCAAGACCGCTGCCGCTGCCTACGTTGCCGAGCTCGAGAAGTGCGGCTGCGACGCTTCCAAGGCGATCCTCGCCGACAAGGCTTACCTCACCAAGAAGTCCTTCTGGATCTTCGGCGGCGACGGTTGGGCCTACGACATCGGCTTCGGTGGCCTGGATCACGTCCTGGCTTCCGGCCACAACGTCAACGTCTTTGTCTTCGACACCGAGGTTTACTCCAACACCGGTGGTCAGGCCTCCAAGGCCTCGAACCTGGGCCAGGTCGCTCAGTTCGCCGCTGCCGGTAAGGTGACCAAGAAGAAGTCCCTGGCCGAGATTGCCATGAGCTACGGCTACGTCTACGTGGCGCAGGTCGCCATGGGCGCCAACCCGGCTCAGACCCTCAAGGCCATCCACGAGGCCGAGGCCTACGACGGTCCGTCCCTCATCATCGGCTACAGCCCCTGCGAGATGCACTCCATCAAGAAGGGTGGCATGCAGAACTGCCAGGCCGAGATGAAGAAGGCTGTCGAGTGCGGTTACTGGAACCTCTTCCGCTTCAACCCCGAGGCTGCTGCCGGCAAGAAGTTCTCGCTCGATTCCAAGGAGCCCGCGGGCGGTTATCAGGAGTTCCTGATGAACGAGGCCCGTTACGCTTCGCTGACGCGTTCCTTCCCCGAGCGCGCCGAGGAGCTCTTCAAGGAGAACGAGCAGGCCGCCATGGACCGCTATCAGCACCTGCTGAAGCTCAAGACGGTGTACAACGAGGCCTAGGTCTCCCACCGCAGGATCTGAGGGCTGACCTTCGCGGACGTCCTCGGACATGAAAGAACCCCCGCTGCGCACTACGTGCGGCGGGGGTTCTTTCGTCCTGCGGAGTGTCCGCGAAGGTTAGCCCTCAGATCCTGCTACGACTACGTCCTCGGATTGTGTGGGCGGATGAAGGACGTAGTTGGCCGGGTATTCCGTCCCCTTCGCTGTTTCGCGGCTTTGCCGCGAAACCTCGCGCCACTTTGGGGATGGATGGGGGACTTGGCTGTTGCCGCCTTTTCGGAGTCCTTCTTTATTCCTTATGCTGGATGAAAAGCCCCTTGTTTTTGCAGGGGTGCATACTCGACTTATAAGTGCATAGAATCTCGTATAGCGCGAGTAAGATATTGCGCTGTCCGTTTTGTGTTTAGCAGAGATGTAGTTTGCATAATCCAACATAATCCTCGCTTCATTTAAATAAAGTCGCACGTAAATTACGTAGATATGTCTGAGCTGGAGTTCTGTACGCTGAGCGGACAAAAACGACCGTTCACCGTTCCGCTATTTTCAAAATGAATAAAATGAGCGATAAAGAGAATATAAACCTTAATAAACTCGCGTATCGCACGGACGCGGGTTATTAATGGGTTGTAGGCCTTTTACAGAAAGGATTCCAGCAATGTCTAAGCCTCTTGGCAAGCCCGATCGTATTGTCGTCGCCCTTGGCGGCAACGCCCTCGGCAACAACCCCGTCGAGCAGATTGAGGCCGTGAGCAACACCGCCCACGCTCTCCTCGGTCTCATCGAGCAGGGCAACGAGATCATCATTACCCACGGCAACGGCCCGCAGGTCGGCATGATCCAGAACGCCTTCGCCGCTGCCCACGACGCCATCGGCACCCCCGAGATGCCGCTGCCCGAGTGCGGCGCCATGTCCCAGGGCTACATTGGTTATCACCTGCAGCAGGGCATCGGCCGCGAGATGCACAAGCGCTATAAGCGTTGGCACGCCGCCACCGTCGTCACCCAGATCGAGTGCGATCCGGACGATCCCGCGTTCAAGAACCCGACCAAGCCGATCGGTCCCTTCTATACCGAGGAGCAGGCCAAGGAGTTCATGGCCGAGGATCCCTCCAAGGTCTTCGTCGAGGATTCCGGCCGCGGCTGGCGTCGCGTCGTCGCCTCCCCCGATCCCAAGAAGATCGTCGAGGCTGACTCCATCCTCAACCTGCTCGACAACGAGTTCATCGTCATCGCCTGCGGTGGCGGCGGCATCCCCGTCGTCCGCGACTACGAGAACAAGGGCTGCTACAAGGGCGTTCCCGCCGTCATCGACAAGGACCTGGGCGGCGAGCTGCTGGCCGAGGACTGCGACGCCGACGTCCTGTTCCTGCTGACCGCCGTTGAGCATGTCGCCATCAACTTTGGCAAGCCCAACCAGGAGGAGCTCGAGGACATCACTGCCGACGAGGCCGAGCGTCTGGCCGACGAGGGTCAGTTCGGCAAGGGTTCCATGGAGCCCAAGGTCCGCGCTGCCATCAAGTTCGCCCGTTCCCGCAAGGGCCGCACCTGCATCATCGGCGCCCTGGACAAGGCCGCCGAGACCATGGCCGGCCTCTCCGGTACCCGCATCCACGAGTAGTCTCTACTCTGTTGCCTCTCTCGTGGGCGCCAGACAAGACGCCCACAAACTAGCCTCTCTTCATGAGCCCCGCAGTCCGCTCCGACTGCGGGGCTTTTGCTATTCACCTAGTCATTGGGGACGTTCTTAAATGACTAGTCAAACAAGAGCGTCCCCAATGACCACTCATTTAAGTCTGTCCCCAATGACTAGTAGTAGGCCCACATGGCTTCGACTTCGTTGAGGACCTCTACGACGCCCCAGCGGCGGGCGCTGCGGCTGGCCGAGTTGGGGTCGTAGACGCCAATCTGGTTGGCATCGTCGATGCCGTAGAGCACGATGTAGTGGCCTACGTTGGTAAACGTACCGGGGCGCACTGCGGCGATGACGGGCGCACCCGAGCGAAGTGCTTGGGCAATCGATTCACGATCGTTATAGAGCTGTGTTCCGTTAAGCCCCAGCTGCCACGCACCGCCTGTCATAAACGACCACTCGGTGGCACCGGTGGGGGCGTAGTTGCCGGCTTCGGCCAGTGCGCATATATCGACCGGCGTCTTATCGGTATGGCCGGTCTTAAAGATATAGACCATGGTGAGGCAGGTAGGACCGCAAGCGTTTTCGCGAATAGTGCCACCGGCATAGGGCAGCTCCGACCATGCGGGGTCAATTTGGTAGATGTGGGGCATGGTGCCGGCTTGCCATTGCGAGCGTGGGGTCGAGAACGCAAAGGAGTAACCGGGCGCGACGGGAGCTTTAAGCAGCTTGTCTTCGGCTGTGGGCTCAAGACCGGCTGATCCGTGGGAGATACAGGATCCCAAAAACACAAAGACGAGGCAGGCGGCGATGGAGCAAAGCGTAAGGCGTAGGCGGCGGGCCGGAAGCGCGTGACTTGTGGCGTGCGACGCAGGGTGAGGGGCGGAATTGCCGCGATCGCGTTGAGGTCGCGAAAAGGAGCGCTTGACGTAGTAGTCGGTCTTACGGCGATCGTAGCGGCGTGGCTGCGATGTGTCGGTCTGGCGTTGGCGTGTGCTCGTACTCACGCGGTCTGACTGCTGCACGGTACGGCTTTGTTGCCGCGAAGAAGCCCCGGGCTGCTCTTGGGGGCGCTGCGGGCTGTCGTTGTCGGAGGTGCTTCTGGGCGTTGGCGTGGTGCGGCCGGCAAGGCGCACGCTTTGTGGCCGTTGGTCGCCGTCATTGTATCCGTATGCCATTCGAATCACCTTGCCTCATGTGTAACTTGTCTATCCTACATAAAAAGATGCACGACACATGGGTATGTGCGCCAAAAGCCTGACAAATGGTATGAACGTTGCCGCGCCGCGCGCCAAGCGTCACGGCAACAGGTATTCAAAAGCAGACAAGATGAAAGCGTCCAAGACGAATGACGTCTCCCGCCGTTCGTCCCAAAAACGGTGCCGCTCGTTTTGCAATTCTGCCTTCGGTCGAGCTGCGAGCGGCGCTGCTGCGCCAAGGCCGTATCTTAAAGCCATGGAATAAAAGCGCGCGGCAAAACGGACCGCGCAAGGGGTGACGCCAAGGGCGTCAAACAGGAAAGGAGGGGAACAATGGCGGACAAGAACGCAGAAGTTGCAGTCGAGGATAACGGCGGCATGAAGAAAACGCTTTCGCTCTGGAACTTCTTCACCATCGGCTTCGGTGCCATCATCGGTACCGGTTGGGTTCTGCAGGTCGGCGACTGGATGGTCGTGGGCGGCGGTCCCGTTCCCGCTATGATCGCATTCCTCTTGGGTGCAATCTTCCTCGTGCCCGTCGGAGCTGTTTTCGGTGAGCTCACGGCTGCTATCCCCATCTCGGGCGGCATCGTCGAGTATGTCGATCGTAGCTTTGGCCGTACGCTGAGCTACATCACCGGATGGCTTTTGGCCCTGGGCAACGGCATCCTGTGCCCGTGGGAGGCCATCGCCATTTCGACCCTCGTGTCCGAAATGTTCGGCAGCCTGCCCGGCCTTGAGTGGCTGCGCGCCGTCAAGCTCTACACCATCCTGGGGGCCGACGTTTACCTGTTCCCGACGCTGATCGCGCTCGGCTTTGCAGTCTACGTCATCTTCCTCAATTTCCGCGGTGCCAGCTCGGCTGCCAAGCTCCAGGCCTTCCTGACCAAGGCCCTGCTCTGCGGCATGCTGCTCGCCATGGGCGTCTCGCTGTTCACCGGCTCGCCGGACAATGCCATGCCCGTGTTCTCCCAGGTCACCGGCGCTGGCGGCGGCAAGGCCGCTACCGAGAGCACCAGCCTGTTTGCCGGCATCGTGTCGGTCCTGGTTCTGACCCCGTTCTTCTACGCCGGCTTCGACACCATTCCTCAGCAGGCTGAGGAAGCAGCCGAGGGCCTCAACTGGAACAAGTTCGGCAAGATCATCTCCCTGGCTCTGCTGGCCGCCGGCGGCTTCTACATGGTCTGCATCTACTCGTTCGGCACCATCCTCGACTGGCATGAGTTCGTTAAGAGCCCGGTTCCCGCGCTCGCCTGCCTCAAGGGCATCAACATGCTCCTGTACCTGGCCATGCTCGTCATCGCCACGCTTGGACCCATGGGCCCGATGAACTCCTTCTACGGCGCCACGAGCCGCATCATGCTCGCCATGGGCCGCAAGGGCCAGCTGCCCGAGCAGTTCGCCGAGGTCGACCCCAAGTCCGGCGCCCCCAAGCTCGCCTGCGTCGTCCTGGGTGTCATCACCGTCGTCGGTCCGTTCCTGGGCAAGAACATGCTCATCCCTCTGACCAACGTGTCGGCTCTCGCCTTCATCTTCTCCTGCGGCATGGTCGCCCTCGCTTGCCTGCGCATGCGCTTCACCGAGCCCGACCTGCCTCGTCCCTACGAGGTGCCCGGCGGCAAGTTTGGCATCGGCCTCGCTATCGCTGCCTGCGCTATCATCATCGGCCTGCTCGTGATTCCGTTCTCTCCCGCCTCTCTCAACATGGTGGAGTGGAGCATCGTGATCGGCTGGCTGGCCGTCGGCCTGGCTCTCATGGCCTTCACCAATTCCCGCAAAAAGTAACGCCGAGCCGGGGCGGATCAGGTGCGCGGGACCCTCTCTTCCGCGCACCGAACCCGGCGCCACTTGGGTAGCTTTGTGAGGCCTTAACCCAACACGGCCTCGCCCACTATATGGATCCATAAGGAGGAACCATGTCCACTAAGTATGCAATCGTTGGCGGCAAGCTCATCGACGGTACCGGTGCCGAGCCGGTCGAGAACTCCCTCGTTCTCGTCGACGACAACGGCAAGATCGAGTACGCCGGCGCCATGCAGGACCTTCCCGAGGGCGTTGAGGTCATCGACGCCGCCGGCAAGACCGTCCTTCCCGGCCTGATCGACACCCACCTGCACTTCTCGGGCAACTTGACCGATGATGACACCGACTGGGTCATGCAGCCGCTCCTCGAGAAGCAGGCCGTCGCCGTCAAGCAGGCCTACGACTGCCTCACCCACGGCCTCACCACCGTCTGCGAGATCGGCCGCTTTGGTATCCAGATTCGCGACTGCATCGACAAGGGCGTCTTCAAGGGCCCGCGCGTTCTGGCCACCGGCCTTGGCTTCTGCCGCGTTGCCGGCCACGGCGACTCGCACCACTGCAGCCAGGAGCTCAACAAGGAATCGCACCCCTGGGGCGATCAGGTCGACGGTCCTTGGGATCTGCGCAAGGCCGTCCGTCGTCGCCTGCGCGAGAACCCCGATGCCATCAAGATTTGGGCTACCGGTGGCGGCATCTGGCGCTGGGATTCCGGTCGCGACCAGCACTACTGCTCCGAGGAGATTCAGGCCGTGGTCGAAGAGGCCAAGATGGTCGGCATCCCCGTGTGGAGCCACTGCTACAACAACCACGCCGCTGCCTACGACTCCGTCCGCTTTGGCTGCGAGCAGCTGATTCACGGCTTCGATATCGATGAGCGCACCATGGACCTCATGGCCGAGCAGGGCACCTTCTTCACCCCGACGATTGCCTTCCTGCCAACCTGGTACGCCACCTATCCGCCCGTCTACGTCCCCGAGCTGCACGACAAGTACGAGGGCACCCTGGTCGAGAAGGAGCTGCAGCGCAATTACGACTGCCTGCGCGAGGCCAAGAAGCGCGGCGTCATCATGACGATCGGCTCCGACTCCTTCTCCTTCGTCACCCCGTACGGCACCTGCTCCATCGAGGAGATGTACGAGTTCGTCGACAAGATCGGCTTCACCCCGGTCGAGACCATCACCTGTGCCACTCTCAACGGTGCCAAGATGTGCCACATCGAGGACGAGACCGGTTCCATCGAGGCCGGCAAGTGCGCCGACCTGCTGGTTGTCAACGGTGACGTCGCCGCCGACATCCACGTGCTCAACACCGACAACATGGACGTCATCATGAAGGACGGCTGGATTGTCGAGGCCGGCACCTTCGGCGAGGCAAACAAGTACAGCGCCTAAGCTACCGTTCATCGATGGCTTGATGTAAAACACAGTATTTGATTGCATAATGCAATGGAGAGGGTCGCTTGCGGCCCTCTTTATTGCTATGGGGTGCGTCAATAAGAAGGAGATGACGGTGGATCTCAATAGGCTGATTCTGGGCAAGAGCTACAACTCTACCAAGGTCTTTCGTACCGCTCAGCATGTGGTTCAAGCCATCTTGCTCGGTATTGTCGTTCCGCTGCTTATCCTGCTGCTCATCTGGGATCTAACCGATAATCCCAATCCCGTTCCGGCCGTTGTCGTCATTGCCGGCTTGGTCATGCTGTGCTTCTTCTTCTCGTACGTCTTTGTCGTTCCCGACGACCTCACATCGAGCGCAACCGACCGCACGCTCGCCATCGCTTCAAAAATATTCGCCTACACGTCGCGCGGCCTTACGCCCGAAGCTGCCCTGGGCGCCTCTAAGATCATCCTGTCCGAAACTATCGCCTCTGCCATCTGCTTTACCGACGGCAAGCAGGTGTTGGCAAGCTGGGGCGAGGACTCGGCAAAATGCCCCGCGGGCACCCCGGTGGTGCTGCGGACTACGCTCAACGTGATCAACAGCGGTGAGCAAAGCGTGTTCTCGCGCGATGCCTCGACCGAGACAGGTGGCTACTTTCCGCGCCTGCGCGCCGGTATTGTCGCACCGCTTACCGTGCGCGGGCATTGCGTGGGCACGCTCGAGCTGTATTATCCCCGTCTGAGCAGCATCGATATGCGCCAGACGGCGCTTGCCTCGGGCTTTGCCGACCTCATTTCCACGCAGCTTGCGAGCTTTGAGCTTGAGCGCCAGGACGAGCTTACGGCCCGCGTGGAGCTGCGCGCCTTGCAATCGCAGGTCGATCCTCATTTTCTGTTTAACACCATCAGCACCATCGTGTCACTCGTACGTACCGAGCCGGACAAGGCCAGGTCGCTGCTGATCGACTTCTCCAACTACTATCGTCAGACGCTTTCTGATTCCGATACGCTCACCACGCTCGAGCACGAGGTGGAACAGGGCACTCGCTATATCAATCTTATGCAGGCTCGTTATGGCGACGGCCGTCTGCGCGTCTCGGTCGATATCGACTTTGAGGTGCGCGATTGCATGGTGCCGCCGTTTATCTTGCAGCCGTTGCTCGAAAACTGCATCAAGCACGCGCAGCGCGAGACCGAGCCGCTTTCTATTCGTGTTAGGGCTTTCGAGACCGATGACGGTTTGGAGATCATCGTCGAGGACGATGGCATCGGTATGAGCGAAGAGGTCTGCGCGCATCTGTTTGAGCAGCATCGCTTGGAGGAGCCCGAGAGCATTACCGCCGACGGCTCCATCAAACGAGGCTGCGGCTTGGCGCTCTTCAACGTGCTTCAGCGCATCCATTTCTTTTACGGAGAAGATTCTGGCATGCGCGTGAAGTCCCAGGAGGGCGTTGGCACGCAGGTCATCGTCGAGCTGAACGGCGAGCCGCATGAGCCGGCGCCGTTGACGGCGTAGCACTCGAGTGTATTGAGGAGAGAGAGGAAGCGCACATGTCCGAGGGTTGGAACATCCTGGTAGTTGATGACGAGCCTCCCATTAGGGCTGAGTTACGCTATCTGTTGGAAAAGGATACGCGTGTGGGCCAGATTGCCGAGGCGGGCAATGTCACCGAAGCCGTGGAGTCGATTCTGTCGAACAAGCCCGACGTGTTGTTTTTAGACATTACCATGCCCGGTCGCTCGGGAATTGAGCTTGCCGAGACGCTGCAGAACCTAAAGACGCCGCCGGTGGTTGTGTTTGTGACGGCGTTTGCCGAATTTGCCGCCGATGCGTATAACCTCGATGCGGTCGACTATGTCGTCAAGCCGGTCGAGGACGCACGCCTGTCAAAGGCACTCGACAAGATCGAGGCAGCCTTGGGTGCCCGTCGTGTTATCCATGCTCCGCGCCAGCCTTTGCGTTTGACGGTGGACCGCGGGGGCAAAAAGGTGTTCATTCCCGCCGCAGACGTCTGCTACTTTGAGGCGCGCGCCGATTTTTGCAACGCCATCTGCGCCGAGGGAACGTACCTGATCAATGAGTCGATCTCTTCGCTCGAGCGTCGCTTGGACTCCGAGGGCTTTATTCGCGTTCATCGCAGCTACCTGGTCAATTTGGAAGACGTGCACAATGTTGAGATTGGCTCCACGGGGTTGATGGAGCTCAGGCTCGACCGCGTGAACTCGACGGTACCGGTGTCCCGTCGTCGTGCCGCCGAGGTCAAGTCGCACCTGGGGCTTGCGTAGACGGTCTGCATGCCGTCGTTTACCATCGCAGGTTTGGCATGGGTGCGCGGTGGGCATAATGGGTGGCATCGAATGAAATCGAAAGGATCATTATGCCCGCGCTTATCACCCATCATCTGTTTGGCGAGGAAAGCATCGACCGTCTTCCGCAGGGCGTCATCACGTCCGATGAAGAGCGCATTGCCTTTATCTTGGGCAACCAAGGCCCCGACCCGTTTTTCTTTCACATTCTGACACCGCGTGTTTCCGACTGCACGCTGCTAGCGCAGGTCATGCATCGGTCGCGCATGTCTCGCCAGTTCGCGTGCCTGCGCGACGGCGTGTCGCATCTGCTGCCGCGCGACGCCAGCTTGGGTCGCGCTTTTGCGCTGGGCCTGCTGTCTCATTACGTGCTCGACCGCAACGCCCACCCCTTTGTCTATGAGCAGCAGTTTGGCATCGTGGAATCCGACTCAGAGCTTGAGGATTCGAGCAATCAGGTTCATGCCGTGATCGAGAGCGACCTGGATGTACTGATGCTGCAGCTTAAACGCGATGGCGCTACGGTCGACGATTACCCGCCGGCGGGCGAGATCGTTACCACCGACCGTATCAATCGCGCTGCCGGCGTGCTGATGAGCTATGTTGCCGGACGCGTGTACGGCATTGACATTCCGGCGGGGGAGTACGGTGCCGCCGTTGCCAATATGCAGCGACTTTACCGCGCGATTGAGCCGGCCGACTCCGCAAAGACGCGCGCGATCTCGCTGGTTGAGGGCTTGGTGCACGACTACTCGCTGCTCGACGGCCTTGCCCATCGCGTGACGACGGAGCTGCCCGAGCGCACCGGTAACCTGGGCCATCTGACATGGAAGAATCCCTTTACCGACGAGGTCTCGAACGAGAGTTTCCCCGAGGTCTTTGATCGCGCGCTGGTCGATTACGAGTGCACGGTCGCACGTTTTATCGAGACCGGTGACATGGATGCCGTGACCAGTCACGTCAACTACAGCGGTCGCGTGCTCGAAGCCGATGAGGAGTTTGACCGCGAGGAATAGGGCTCGTGCGTGCCCCTTTGCCGAATCCTTACCGGCGGTTCTGGACAATTGGGGTACGATGAACTAACTGCATATCGGGCGAATACGAAGGGTCCCTGTCCATGAAATACACCAAGCTCGAGCGTAACTGGGTTATGTATGATGTGGGCAATTCGGCCCTTGTGCTGCTCAATACCTCGGTGGTGCCCATTTACTTTAACGCCATCAATACCGGCGCTTCTTCGGCCGACCTGGTGGTCGCCTGGGGCAATGCGCAGACGATCGCCTCGCTGGTCATCGCCATGCTCATGCCCATTCTGGGCGCGCTTGCCGACTACGCCGGCAACAAGATCAAGTTCTTCTTGGGCTTCTTCCTCACGGGCCTGGTGCTTTGCTTGGCGCAGGCTATCCCAATGTCCGCCATGGCATTTTTGACCGTGTACGTGCTGTGCACCATCGGCCTTAACTCTTCTATGACGTTCTACGACGCCATGCTGCCTGACATTACCACCGACGAGCGCATGGACGCCGTGTCCAGCTCGGGCTATGCCTGGGGCTACATCGGTTCCACTGTGCCGTTCGTCATCTGCCTGGCGCTCATCATGGGTGGCCCCGCTCTTGGCGTCCCTACCATGCTGGCAACGCGTCTGTCGTTTATCATCACTGGTGCCTGGTGGCTCATCTTTACCCTGCCGCTCATTCGCACCTATAAGCAAAAGTACGGTCGCGAGCGCGGTCCCGAGGACACTATCGGCCACATCGTGGGCGGTGTGTTCTCCGAGGTCGGACACACCATGCGCGAGATCGCCCACAACAAGACCGTGCTGGTCTACATGATTGCGTTCTTCTTCTATATCGACGGTGTGCACACGGTCATTTCCATGGCTACCAGCTACGGCTCGGCTTTGGGCATCGATTCGACGCAGCTGGTGCTGGCGCTGCTCGTTACGCAGTTCGTGGCCTTTCCGTCCGCCATCATCTACGGCAAGCTCGCCGGACGCGTGGGCACGCTCAACATGATCCTGGTGGCAGTCGCCGCCTACATGGGCATTGTGCTGTTCGCCGCGTTCTTCCTAAAGACCGCCTTTGAGTTCTGGGTGCTTGCCATTATGGTCGGCCTGTTCCAGGGCGGCGTGCAGGCGCTCAGCCGTAGCTACTTTGGTCGCATTATCCCCAAGGAAAAGTCCAACGAGTACTACGGCTTCTTTGACATCTTTGGTCGTTATGCAAGCGTCATGGGTACCTTCCTAGTGTCGGTCGTTACCTCGCTGACCGGCAACCCGTCGCTGGGCGTCCTTTCCATTGGCGTGCTGCTGGTCGTTGGCTTTATGCTGCTGGTCCGCCTGTCCCGCATGACTCGGGCGGCAGAGCATGCCGCATAGGAGCGAGCGGCTATTGTGCCTGTCCACGGTACTCTTTTGGGGTTATCCGCAATAAACATTGCGACTTGCGAGCAATGATTTGCCCAAGTGGGTATGATGGAATCAGCTAGGTCGCGGGGCGTCGCCTGTGTTTGGCGGCGTCCCGTTTTTGTGTTGCAGGGAGGGTAAGGCATGAACGCCACGGTCGTGATTCCAACGTATTGGGCGGGCGATGACGCTTGCGCAAACGCCCCTGGCACCTATGATCATTCGACGCGACTCAACGCCGACAATCCCGAACTCGACCGCTGCCTGGCCTCGCTTGAGCAGGTACGTGACATCCCGCGCATCATCCTTTTGGTGGTCTGTCCCGTTTCTGCCACAGCCGATGTGTCGCTGCGCGTGCGCGAGATTGTCGACGCGCATCCCACGCTCAAGGTCACCGTTGTCACCAACACCCAGGCCTCGCGCATCGCAGACCGGGTTGCTCAGATCGCGCCCAAGGGTTCGGGCGAGTGCGTGAGCCTGCGAGGCTACGGTGCCATCCGCAACATGGGGCTAGCCTGTGCCGCTGTGCTGGGGCATGACGCGGTTATCTTTTTGGATGACGATGAGACTGTCATCGACGCCGACTTTATGAAGCGCGCGACCTATGCGTTGGGGCAGCAGACACGTCAGGGCTTGCCGATCTTGGTCAAGAGCGGCTATTTCTACGATCGCGACGGCTCGCCGCTGGCTCCCACGGACAAGGCGGGCATCTGCCATCGTTGGTGGACCAAGCGCATCGAGTTCAACCGTTGGATGAAAAAGGCGCTCTCGGGCACTCGCATCTCGCGCTCCAACTACGTGTGCGGCGGCCTGATGGCCCTGCACGCCCGCGCCTTTACGCGTGTGGCCTTTGACCCGTTTATCACCCGCGGCGAGGACTTGGATTACCTCTTTAACATGCGCATGTTTGGCTACGACGTGTGGTTCGATAACGAGTGGACCGTGCGCCATCTGCCTCCGGAGTCCGAAAAGCGCTCACCGCGCTTTATGCAGGATGTATACCGTTGGTACTACGAACGGGCCAAGTTGACATTCGCCGCGCATCAAAAGGAGCTCATTCCCGTTACGGCGGCATCACTCATGCCCTACCCGGGCCCGTGGATTTCGCGCGAGCTCGACGACCGCGTGCGCAAGACCGCTATGGTCCGCAGCGTGTTTACCCGCGAGCATGAGGGCTACCTGCGCATCTGGCGCCATGGTATCGGCGAGGCAAAGGCCTATGCGCGCCAAAACGCTGCAAGCTATCTGCGTTTCCAGAGCTTTTGGCCCAAGATCATGGACGGGCTTTGGCGTGACGCACAACTGATCAGTATCCTGGAGGGGGCCGAATGATCGACCGCCGCGCCCAGCGCGATAGTTCAATATCAATCTTTCGCATCATTGCCGTTGCCTGCGCCATTTGCGTGCTGGTGTACTTTATTTTTGCCCTGGTGACCGGTATCGAGCCGATCGCCACGGTGATTGCCTGCGCGCTGCTGTGCATCTTTCTGTGCATCTTTATCTTTTTGACGCTCAATCCCGATTCGGTGCGCTCCCAGTACACCGAGGAGACGCTCTCGGTGGCCTCGGCCATGCTCGAGGACATTAAGGGCGGTCTGACGCAGGAGTCGGCGCGTTTGGTGTGCCGGCGCATTTTGCCCGAGACGCGCGCCATGACGGTGGCCATCACCGACGAGGACAACGTGCTTGCCTGCGCGGGCGAGTTTGAGGAAAAACTGCTGCCCGATACTCCCATCCACACGCTTGCCACACGCTACGTTATCGAACATGGCATCGTGCAGTCGTTCAACCGTATGGTGGATGTCGTGGGCTCGGACGGCTCGCACAACCAAGTCCCCGCCGGCATTATCGCCCCCATCAAGGTGGGCGATCGTACCGTCGGCACGCTCAAGTTCTACTACAAGACCCCGCGCGCCGTCGACCGTACCCAGTACGCGCTTGCCTCGGGCTTTGCCGAGATCTTGTCCACGCAGCTCGCCATCCACGAGCTCGAGGTGCAAAAGGAACTCACGGCGCGCGCCGAGGTGCGTGCGCTGCAGGCGCAGATTAACCCGCACTTCCTGTTCAACACGCTGAACACCATTGCATCGTTTACGCGCACCGACCCGCTGCGGGCCCGCGAACTGCTTCGTGAGTTCTCATCGTTCTATCGTGCCACGCTCGACAACTCGGGATCGCTTATTCCGGTCTCGCGCGAGGTCGCACAGACCAGGCGCTACCTTACCTTTGAGAAGGCCCGCTTTGGCGAGGACCGCGTGCTTGCGACGTTCGATGTGTCCGAGGACGTGGAAGATACGCTGGTGCCGGCGTTCGTGATCCAGCCGATTGTCGAGAACGCCGTACGTCATGGTATGGGCGATGACGACGCCCTGAGGATCGACGTGACCGTTCACCAAGACGGCGAGGATGCAATCTTGATTGCCGTGGCCGATAATGGCGTGGGCATGGATGAGGGTACCGCCGCCAGACTGTTTGACGAGCGTTCTGCCCGTCCCGACGCCAGCTCTCCCCAGGGTGGCGGCGCCGGTGTGGCCATGCACAATATTTCGGAGCGCATCCATCGCTTTTATGGGCCGCACTCCTATACGCGTGTCGAATCGGCGCCGGGCAAGGGCACCAAAGTGCTCCTTCATCTTGATTTGTCAGAGAGCATCTTCGACATTCAAGAGTAAAATAAAAGGCTACGGGCTCAACGTCATGCGACGGATGCCCGGCGTAGTTAGTTGACGAAAGGTTTTATCCCTATGCTGCGTGCGATGATTGTGGATGATGAGGCGCCGGCTCGCTCGGAGCTTCGCTTCCTGCTCGAGCAAACGGGCAAGATCGGCACGATCACGGAGGCGTCGAGCGTCCGCTCCGCCATCGAGATGCTTATGGAAAGTCGCGTGGATGTCGTGTTTCTCGATATCTCGATGCCCGGTGCCTCGGGCCTGCAACTTGCCGAGGCGCTGCATAAGCTCAAAAATCCGCCGGCGATCGTGTTTGTGACTGCGTATAGTGACCATGCGGTCGAGGCATTCGACGTGGATGCCGTCGATTATCTGATGAAGCCGGTCGAGGAAGCTCGCTTGGATCGCGCGATCGAGAAGGTCATGCAACGCACCAAGCCGGTTACGGACAGCAAGGTGACCATCGAGCGTATCCCGGTGGAAAAGGGCGGCCGCAAGGTGCTCATTCCCGTGGACGACATTCGCTTTATCATGGCCAAGGACGATTACTCCTGCATCTATACCGTCGATGATCGCTTTTTGTCGACGACCTCGCTGGCGCAGTTTGAGGCCAAACTCTGCGACTTTGGCTTCTTCCGTGTTCACCGCCGCTATATCGTCAACTTGGCGTGCGTCACGGATGTGGAGACGGTGCCCTCGGGCGCCATCCAGCTGGGCATTACGGGCGTCGACGAACGCGTGCCGGTTTCGCGCCGCCGCGTCGTGCCGCTCAAGAAGGCTCTGAGTCTCTAGCACACTGGCCCCGCAGCCCTGTAGACCCATCGTCTGCGGAGCCGTGGGGCCTTTTTGTATGTATCTGCCGAATCGTTTTTTGCGGAAGGGATCCCATGAACAGTGCAAGCGCCAAGCGTATCGACATCATCTCGGACACCCACGGCTATTTATCGCCTGCGCTCCTGGATGAGCTTGAAGGCGCAGACCTGATCATCCATGCTGGCGACCTCACGTCAGAGATGGACTACGAGCACCTATGCACCATCGCCCCCGTGCGGGCCGTACTGGGTAACAACGATTACTACCGCGACTACGGCCCCGATGTAGACCGTCTTGCGCTCTTTACCTACGAAGGCCTTAAATTCGCCGTAGCCCACTACCGCGAAGACCTTCCGGTGGGATCCGTAGACGTAGCCATCAACGGCCACACCCACGTAACCAAAGAAGCCCAAGTGGGCCGTTGCTTAGTCCTCAACCCGGGCAGCGCCAGCTACCCCAGAGGCACCCGAGGCCCCACCATGGCCAGAATGCTAGTAAAAGACGGCAAGATCCTAAGCACTAAGTTTATTGACCTAGAGTAATCACAACAAAAACGGGGGATGTAAAATCGCATCTCCCGTTTTTTATGAGCCAAAGGCGGAGTTTCAACAAGAATAATCAGACCAACCCCACCGAGGAGAACGGGGACCTCGAGCCGCGGAAGCGGCGAGGAGCAAGAACTGTTTGGACAAAGTGACGGCAGGGAGGGTCTCCGGGGCTGAGGGCGGGGGTTAAGTTTGTCGCGAGTTCCGCACGCAAAGGAAAGCACTTAATGTGCTTTCCGTCTTGCGCAGGACTGTAGAGCAGCAAACTTAACCCCCGCCCTCAGCCCCGGAGACCCTCCCGGATGACCCCGAAAAATTTTTTCAAAAAAGTTGTTGCGCGCCGGACAGACTTCTGTGTATACTAATCCCCGCAGCGCACGCGAGCGGAAACAAACGCGAACGTCTGTCTGGGGAGTTAGCTCAGTTTGGTTAGAGCGCCGGCCTGTCACGTCGGAGGTCGCGGGTTCGAGCCCCGTACTTCCCGCCAACGCAATTAAAGCCACGTCTTCGGACGTGGCTTTTTGCGTTTGATGCACTTTGTTTCGATAGAACGATCGCCCTGGTGCATCTTCGCCCAGAATCCCCGCGCCTTCGGGAACGCAAGTAAAATCTAATAAGTATATCTGTCTGAACAACAGCTTTGTTGCGCAACACCTGTTCTACGAGACAGGGGGTTAGGTTATACTAAATTGCACTGTGCGCCGCATCTGATGCATTTCGCTCCAAGCGCGGCACTCAGTGGATATCCGATTTACCATTTGGATGTCCTGGCGGTCATTTAGCGTCTCGACACAAGCTCGGCCCCGGAGCTCGTTCGAGCTGTTCGTATTCCTTGAAAGGGGAAAAATGGACATATCGAGGAAGACTGATTACGCCCTTCGCATGCTGGCGATGCTTGCCGAGGATCCGGAGCGTTTGCTTTCTGTTCGCACCGCTGCCGAAGAGGTCAATGTCCCGTATTCGTTTGCCCGCTCGATTCAGCACGGTTTGGTCCAGGCCGGTATTGTGGAGAGCCTGCGTGGCGTCCACGGTGGCATGCGTCTCAAGGTCAGTCCGGACGACGTCACTATCCGCCAGGTCGTCGAGGCCGTTCAGGGTCCTATGGTTATGAACGATTGCACCGCGCCCGATGGTGACTGTGCGCGCATGGGCGCGTGCTGCTATCATCCCCTGTGGGCCGGAGCCCAGGCGTTGATGCGCGACTACCTCGATTCCGTTTCGCTCGGCGACATCGTCGCTCACCGCCAGTTCCCGGCCGTCGATCCCAAGTTCGCCGACCGCGAAGCGTTTCCCGAGTACGCCACCTGCGCGTGCGCTTACCGGGAGGAATAGCGCCGCATAAGGAGCATAGCCATGATTCAGGACCCCTTTCGTTCGATGATTCGTTCGGAAGGGGTCCTGCGTTATCGCGACCTTCCGTGGCGCCGCACACGCGATCCGTACATCATTTGGCTTTCTGAGGTCATGCTGCAGCAAACGCAGGTGCCGCGTGTGGAGGCGCGCATGCCGGTGTGGCTCGATCGTTTTCCGACTGTGCAGGCGCTTGCCCAGGCCGCGCCTTCCGATGTTTTGGACGCTTGGCAGGGCATGGGCTACAACCGACGCGCTCTGGCGCTTCATGGGGCCGCTCAGCGCGTTGTAGAGGACTGGGACGGGGAGTTTCCGCGTGAGACGCGTGACTTGGTCGCTCTGCCCGGCATTGGCCCGGCAACGGCGCAGGGCATCCGTTCGTTTGCGTTTGATCTTCCAGGCGTGTATCTAGAGACCAATGTGCGCACGGTCTTTTTGCATCATTTCTTTCCCGATGTGCCGGCCGTTCCCGATCGCGAGCTGGTGCCGCTGATTCAAGCCGCCTGTCCGGCGGCCCCTGGTGCGGCGGCGGATGAGATTGCGCCCTTTGCCGTGCCTCAAGACGATGCCGACACGCCGCGCGCATGGTATTACGCGTTGCTGGATTACGGCGCGTATCTTAAAAAGACGCTGCCCAATCCGTCCAGGCGGTCGGCGGGCTATAGTCGTCAGTCCAAGTTTGAGGGCTCGCGTCGCCAAAAGCGCGCCCACATTGTGCGCATGCTGCTGGCGGCGCGCGATGGACAACCGGCAGGTATTACGCTCGATGAAGCCGTTGCAGGCGTTAACGAGATGGAGACGGCAGCCGGCCGAGAGCCGGTCGAGCGCGAGCTGGTCGCAAGCATTCTTGCCGATCTGGAGCGCGAGGGCTTTTGCGGCTCCGAGGGCGATCGTTGGCTGAGTGTGTAGCTCACTCGAATCTGAAGAACGGGATTGTAAGGTTTAAATTCTCGGCATGAGGGCATCCTTAAAGCAAGGCCGCTCAAAGTCTGTGGGCGGCATGCGTTGAAGGGAAGTACACCTATGGATTTTGAGAATTCCCAAACCAAGAAGAACCTCGAGACCGCTTTTGCCGGTGAGTCCCAGGCACACACCAAGTATCGCTACTATGCATCCAAGGCCAAAAAGGACGGCTACGTTCAGATCTCGAATATTTTTGCCGAGACGGCGGGCAACGAGTCCGAGCACGCCAAGCTGTGGTTTAAGTATCTGCACGACGGCGCCGTTCCGGGCACTCTGGACAACCTGCGCGACGCCGCTGCGGGCGAGAACTACGAGTGGACCACGATGTACGACGAGTTTGCCAAGACCGCCGAGGAGGAGGGCTTTGTCGAGATCGCCGAGAAGTTCCGTGGTGTCGCCGCCGTCGAGAAGGCCCACGAGGAGCGCTACAACAAACTCGTCGAGCGCATCGAGTCGGGCGAGGTGTTTGAGCGTGAGGGCGTGAAGGTGTGGAAGTGCCTGAACTGCGGGCACCTGCACGTTGGTGCCGAGGCGCCTGAGGTGTGCCCGGTGTGTAACCACCCGAAGGCGTACTTTGAGGAGCAGGTGGTGAACTACTAGCGCGTGGCGCTAGCGTGAGCTGGGCCGGGAGGGCCGGACTACCTTCCCTCCTCGCTCACGGCTTCGCAGGGTCGCGTTGAGGGAAGGTAGTCCGGCCCTCCCGGCCCGCTTTGGGTCGTCGCGTGCTCGCTACAGAAAAGCTGATAAAAAAGTTTGTGTGCCGCCCCTTATGGGGCGGCACGTTTTTGTGGGGGCCGGTTGGGGCGGTGACGTTGCTTAGAGGGTACACTGGGTAGCGTTGGCTATTCGTTTCCTCTTGTGAGGTGTTGGTTATGGGTAAGAAGTCTCGGGCTCGGGTTGCTGCGGCGGGGACTCGCAAGGATCCTGGTCGTCGGGTTGCCGAGGGTAAAAAGGTCGATCGTGTCGAGAAGGACAAGAAGGTTGGCGCGCATGCTCATCCTGAGTGGGCGCCTCACCTCAATACGGCTAGCGAGGATCTGACTGCTAAGTTGTTTACTCTGGTCGAGGTTATCTTGGGCGTGGTGCCCGTGGTGGTCATTGGCTTGTTCTTGGCTTCGAAAGATGCCACGAGTGTCGATAAACTCACCGATGTCTTTTCTCAGGACCCCTCGATGGTGGTTACGTTTATCTCTGCGTGCCTGCAGCCGTTTGTGGCGTACATGTTGTACATGATTTATCGCAAATACTGCGAGGGCGACGCTGGTTTTGCCGCCGGCAACCTGATCGGTCTTTTGTGCTCCGAGATCCTACTGCTCAATATCCCAGGCGTCATCGGTATGGGCATCTTGCTGTGGCGTGTTTGGCGCAACGTCGCCCCGCACTTTGAGAGCTGGTTGTTTGAGCGTCGTGCAATGGGCGTGCTGGCAGACATTGCGGGCTCGCTCGTGATTTTAGCCTTGGCGTTTATGTGCGCCACCGCCGCCCGCGGTCTCGCGGGCATGTAGTCTGTCCTCACCGACCACGGAGCGCAGGGCAACTGCTGGTTTCACCGCTCCGGACGTCAGACCCGCGGCGCATCCCTTTCCCTCTCGCTCACGGCTTCGCAGAGTCACGCGAGGCAAAGGCATGCGCCGCGGGTCTGACGACGCGGGCTTGCCAACGAGTTTTGGCTAATAGATTGGTTTGTGTGCCGCCCCTTTGGGGCGGCACTTTTTGTGTGGGGTCCCGGTCTCCACAATTTTCGTCAAGCTTTTGGTTAGATTTTGGTCAGTTGGCGTAAGGGTGGAAGGCCAAAAGATTGCTGGCGAAAAAAGCTCAGAGAAAGTGCTGGTAGGGGAGTTGTTGAGCTTTTCGACAGCTTTTGAGCAGAAGAAACTTTGTGGCTATTGCCGGCGATTGCGTTGTCGCGGTCATGGCGGTGCGGGATGCTGGTCGTAAGCGTCGAATGCTCCGATTTTGGAGGCCAGCATGGATCTGTTTCTTGAGACTCCGCAGCAACAAGCCGAGCGCATGTTGCGCCAACAGCAACGGCTTATGGAGATGCAAATGCAAGGGGTAGCCGCCCAGCCCCCTGCGCAAAATGCCACGCCTGCGGTTTCGCCTGCGGGCGGATCGGCGCCAGAGAACTATTCCGTACAACAAGATTCATATGCGCAGGAGCTTGCGTTCGACAAACGCCGCACGCGTCGTCGCCGCGTGGGCCAGCGCCTGCGCACATTGGCGATGATCGTGCTCATTCCGCTAGGACTTGCGGCGATTTTCTTGGTCTCGTATGCGCTCACCTGCATCCTCAACGGTGCTTCGCCCGGCGAAGTGCTCCAACATCTGTCAGCCCTGGGCCAGCGCCTAGGCGACGTCATGACAACCATTCGCACCGGCTGGGAGAGCTAGCGTTTTAGCGTCCGCGGCTCTAAGAGAAATTTGTCTGCAAGGCAGTGGGTGATCCGTGCGTGTGGCGGGGTAAGATTGATCGCGGTTTTGATTGATGACCGATTGAGTTTGTTGGGCGGAGTCTATGTCTGCTATTGATATCGTGCTTGTTGTGATCGCCTTGGTGGCGGTGGGGGTTGCTGTGGCTTGCGCCCTCCAGCTCAAGAGCCTGCGTGCCGAGTTGCGGGAGCGTGGCGACAGTAGCGCGGAAACGCTGGCAGCACTCGAGCAGGCCAACAACGCGCTCGATGCCCTGAACGTCGCGCTGGCCGAAACTCGCCGCACGGCCAACGCCATCGCGCAGCAGCAGACGACAGATGCGGCCGTGGGGCAGCAACGTTACCTGACCATTGCACGTGAGTTTTCGCAAGCTGGTGACCGGATGGATGACCTTCGCCGCGAGACGGCCCAACAGCTCGGTGCCAACCGCGAGGGCATCGAGCACCGCCTGGACAAGGTGCGCGAGACGGTCGATGCCCAGCTGGGTGCTATCCGCAAAGACAACAACGTGCAACTCGATCAGATGCGCGCGACGGTGGACGAGAAACTCTCCCGCACGCTCAACGATCGCCTGTCGGCATCGTTTAAGCAGGTGAGCGACCAGCTCGAGGCCGTGTACAAGGGCCTGGGCGACATGCAGTCCATCGCCACCGGCGTGGGCGACCTTAAGCGCGTGCTGGGCAACGTGAAGGCGCGTGGTATTTTGGGCGAGGTGCAGCTGGGTGCAATTCTGGCGGACATTCTTACACCCGACCAGTATCTGGAAAACGTCGCCACCAAGCCCGGCGCCTCGGAGCGCGTTGAGTTTGCCGTCAAGCTGCCGGTGGACGAGGGCGATCCCGTGCTGCTGCCGATTGACTCCAAGTTTCCGGGCGACGCGTACGAGCATTTGCTCGACGCGCAGGAGTCGGGCGATGCGGAGACCGTGGCGGCTGCGCGCAAGACGCTCGACACCATGGTCAAGCGCGAGGCCAAGGATATCTGCGAAAAGTACCTGAGTGTGCCGGCAACGACCAACTTTGGCATCATGTTCGTGCCGTTTGAAGGACTGTACGCCGAGGTCGTCAGCCGCCCCGGGCTTATCGAGACCCTGGGCCGCGACTATCACGTCAACGTTGCCGGCCCCAGCACCATGGCGGCCATTCTCAACAGCCTGCAGATGAGTTACCAAACGTTTAAGCTGCAAAAACGCACCGACGATGTACTGCGCGTGCTCTCCGCTGTCAAGGCCGAGCTGCCGCGCTATCAAAAGGCGCTGCGCCGCGCCCAGCAGCAGATCGAGACCGCGGGCAAAACGGTCGAGGGCATCATCACCACGCGCACCAACGTCATGGAGCGCAAGCTCAAGGACATCGACGCCCTGGAAGATGCCGAGGAGGCCGACGAGATCTTGGGGCTTACGTCTGCGAGCTTGCTCGCAGACCAAAAAGACGAGGACTAGCTTCATCTGACGGCGGGGCGCCTGCGCAAGCGCGGGGCGCGGGCGCTTTTCGCGTCGCACTTGCCTGAAGTGCGCTTTAGTGTGCAACAATGGCGTTTCGCCCTATCAGACGCGAAAGGAAGCCCATGTCTCAGAGAAACACCAGTCCGCTCAAACGCTCCACCGTGCGTCGCACGCTGCAGCGTTTTTGGGACGTCACGCGCACGCAGCCGCTGATCGTCTTTCTCTCGGTGTTCTCGTCGGCGGGCTACATCTTTTTGCTCACGTTTGCCAACACCTATGTGATGGCCCTCATCGTCGACCGCGTCCAGGCCGGTCCCGTGGCAGGCGACCAGGTGTTTGAGGTCTTTGGTCCTTACATTCTGGCGCTCGTGCTCGTTAACCTAGTGGGCCAAATCCTCTCCAAGCTGCAGGACTACACCGTCTACAAGCTCGAGATTGCGGGCAACTATCACCTGGCGCGCCTGTGCTTCGACACGCTCTCCAATCAATCCATGACATTTCACACCAGCCGCTTTGGCGGATCGCTTGTGAGCCAGACAAGCCGTTTTATGAGCGGCTACACGGGTCTGGTCGACGTGACGGTGTATTCGCTCATCCCCACCATCACCTCGTTCATCTGCACCGTGGCCGCACTCGCCCCGGTGGTACCGACGTTTACCGTGATCCTGGTGTGCATCATGGTCGTCTACATTGCGTTTGTCTGGCTTATGTACAAGCGCATCATGCCGCTTTCGGCCGCGACGTCCGCCGCGCAGAACAAGCTCTCGGGCGTGCTCTCCGACGCGGTCACGAACATCTTGGCCGTCAAGACCTGCGGGCGCGAGGACTTTGAACGCGATCTGTTCGACGCCGCCGATCGTGCCGCGCGCGACGCCGAGACGGTCTCGATGCACGCCATGATGCAGCGCAACTTTACGACCTCGGGCCTCATCGTCATCACCATGGCCGTGGTGAGTGTGTTCGTGGCGGGCGGCAACGCGTGGTTTGGCATTTCGGCCGGCTCGCTCGTCATGATCTTTACCTACACCTATAACCTCACCATGCGCCTGAACTACGTAAGCTCCATGATGCAGCGCATTAACCGCGCGCTGGGCGATGCGGCCGAGATGACGCGCGTGCTGGACGAGCCACGTTTGGTGGCAGATGACCCGGACGCCCCTGAGCTCAAAGTGACCGAGGGCGCGATTGATTTTGAGCACCTGAGCTTTGCGTACCGTGACGCTGCGGCGGGCGAGAGCGTGTTCGATGACCTGACACTTCATGTGGCGGCGGGCCAGCGCGTGGGCCTGGTGGGCAAATCGGGTTCGGGTAAGACGACGCTCACCAAGCTGCTGCTGCGCCTGGACGATGTTCAGGGCGGCCGCGTGCTCGTGGACGGTCAGGATGTCTCGCGCTGTACGCAGCAGAGCCTGCGCCGCCAGGTTGCCTACGTGCCGCAGGAGGCGCTGCTGTTCCACCGCTCCATTCGAGAGAATATTGCCTACGGCCGCCCCGACGCCACTGATGAGCAGATTCGCGAGGCCGCGCGCCTGGCCAACGCCCTGGAGTTTATCGACCGCTTGCCCCGTGGCTTTGACACCATGGTGGGCGAGCGCGGCGTCAAGCTCTCGGGCGGCCAGCGTCAGCGCGTGGCTATCGCCCGCGCCATCCTAACCGACGCGCCGATTCTGGTGCTCGACGAGGCGACCTCTGCCCTCGACAGCGAGTCCGAGGCGCTGGTGCAGGAGGCGCTCGAAAACCTGATGCGTGGACGTACCTCCATTGTGGTGGCGCACCGCCTGTCCACCGTGGCGGCGCTCGACCGCATTGTGGTGCTGGCCGATGGCGAGATCGTCGAGGACGGCACGCATGCGCAGCTCGTCGAGGCGGGTGGCGAGTACGCGAGCCTGTGGAGCCGTCAGACCGGCGCATTCTTGGAGGCGTAAGCGTCTCGGACGTGGGACAATTGTGCCCATAAGTTTATTGTGCCGTTGAGCCGAGGAGTCGTTATGCCACGCGAGACCAATGCCGCCAAGCGCGAGCGCGCCATCGAGGTGTGTGAGCGCCTCAACCGTCGCTATGGCCCGGTCGAGTGCTTTTTGGACCACGAGAATCCCTTCCGCCTGCTGATCGCGGTGCTGCTTTCGGCGCAAACGACCGATGCACAGGTCAACAAGGTGACGCCGCGGCTGTTTGCCCAGTGGCCCACGCCCGAGGCCATGGCCGGGGCGAGCGTGGCTGACGTGGCAGACACCATCAAGTCACTCGGCTTCTACAAGAGCAAAGCCAAGCATGCCGTCGAGGCCGCGCAGATGATCGTCGCCGACTATGGCGGCGAGGTGCCGGCCGACATGAAGGAACTCGTGAAGCTGCCGGGCGTGGGACGCAAGACGGCGAACATCGTGCTCAACGTGGGGTATGGCATCGTGGAGGGCATTGCGGTGGACACGCATGTCAACCGCATTGCGCACCGCCTGATGCTGAGTCCCAAGACGCATGCAAAGGAGCCGCTCAAGACCGAGCAGGATTTGCTCAAGATTTTGCCGCACGAGTATTGGGAGTCGGTTAACCATCAGTGGATCACCTTCGGTCGCGAGATCTGCGACGCCCGCAAACCCAAGTGTGACGAGTGCCCGCTGGCAGATTTGTGCCCCAGCGTGCGCGTAGCGGGGTAGGGCGGAACGCATCTTCGTCTGGCGTTTTTTGCGGGGCTGGGTTTGCCCTTGAGCCGGAGTCCTCTCCATGCGCTACCATGACAGACAATGTATTTGACGTACGACCCGCCGAGCTTGCCCCGGCGGGCTTTTGGCGTTGCAATGCCGGAGGAACAGCATGCTCATTCACCGTATAGCCGCGCAGCTCTACACTGCCGAGGCGCTGCAGACCGTCGAGGCCGGACTCGATGCCGGCGAGGACGTGACGCTGGCTGTGTCGCAGTCGGGCCGCACGCTTATGGCGGCCGCCCAGTTTGCGCGCCGCCCGCGTCCCACGGTCTACATTGTGAGTGGCGAGGATGCGGCCGATCGCGCCGCGCGCAGCCTTGCCGCCTACGTGGGCCTAGCGCACGTGTGCCGTTTTCCCGAGCGCAAGGACTATCCGTGGCGCGAGCAGGCGCCCGACGATGCCGTGGTGGCGCAGCGCTGCGAGGCACTGGGACGCATCGTGCGCGGAGACAATTGC
Organism: Collinsella sp. CLA-SR-H006; assembly: GCF_040097075.1. Taxonomy (NCBI): domain Bacteria; kingdom Bacillati; phylum Actinomycetota; class Coriobacteriia; order Coriobacteriales; family Coriobacteriaceae; genus Collinsella; species Collinsella sp. CLA-SR-H006. Next base: position 28,782 of record NZ_JBBNPD010000005.1, read on the forward strand.
ATCATGGTCGCCTCGGCTCGCGCGCTGCTGCGTTGTGTGCCGCCGGTCGAGAGCCACTATTGGGAGTCCACGACCTTTGCGGTGGGCGAGGAGATTCCCTTTGACGAGGTGCCGCAGCGCCTGGTGGGCATGGGCTACACCAATGCCGGTGCCGCCGATGCGCCCGGTCTGTTCCGCGTGCACGGTGACACCGTCGAGGTGTTTCCCGCGCAGGAAAAGGCGCCCGTGCGCATTGAGTTTTTCGGCGATGAGATTGACCGCATCCGCCGTATGGTGAGCTCCACGGGCCAAACCATCGGCAACGAGGACAGTATCGAGATCTTCCCCTGCCGCGAGCTGGCGCTTACCGACGATGCCGTCCACAACATGCACGTGGCGCTCTACCGTGCCAGCCAGGACGACAGCAAGCTGGCGGCGCTGCTCGAGATGGTGGATACGCGCATCGTCACGCCCGAGCTCGACCGCTTTTTGCCGGTGATGTACGGCCAGACCGTAAGCCCGTTGGCGCACGTGAGCGGCAAGGCACTCGTGGTTCTGTCCGAGCCGCGCTCGCTGTTCGACGATTGCCTGCGTGCCTACGAGGATATCGAGGCGCGTGCTGGCGAGGCAGGGATTGACCGGCTGGATGGCCTGTATGTACGTGCCCAGCAGCTCGATTTTGGTGCCCAGCAGCGCCTGAACTACGTGAGCCTGATCCGTGCCGGCGGCGCGGTGACGGCGGAGCTCAAGATTGAGCAGCCGGCCATTGCGGGCTCGGACAATCGCTTTATGACGCGCATTCAGGAAGTCGTGGGCAAGCGCTACGCCTGCGTGTTTGCCATCCCCGACCGCGGTGCGCGCGAGTCGATGGAGCTCACCTTTGGCGACGAGGGCATTACCTTTGAGGAATCGCTGACCGCGGCGCCCGAAAATGTCGGCGCTATCGGCGACCGCGTGCGCGTGGCAGCGGCGGATTCCGCCGACCGTGCCGCACGCCAGGAGGCCCATGCTTCCATTCGCGAGCGTAAGGCCGACGCGCTCAACGCCCGCTCGCTCGAGGCGGGCGCCGCGCAGGCTGCCGCCGGCGCTGCCGTGCCCACCATCTCGCGCGGGCGCGTGACCTTTGTTGACGCTGCCCTGCCGCAGGGCGTGGTGGTGCCCGACGCCAATTTGGCCGTGTTCTCGATCGCCGACCTCAACGCCCGTATGGATGCCAACCGCGCGCGCAGCCGCCGCAAGGTGGACATTACGCAGATCACGTTTCCGTTTAAGCCGGGCGACTACGTGGTGCACGCCACTCACGGCATCGCGCTCTTTAGCGAGATCGCGCGCCAGGAAGTGGGCGGCAAGGAGCGCGACTACTTTTTGCTGGAATATGCCGACGGCGACAAGCTCTACGTGCCGCTCGAGCAGGTCGACCGCATCACGCGCTATGTTGGCCCCGACGGCGACAAGCCGCGCCTGACCAGGCTCAACACCGCCGACTGGACGCGGGCTACCAACAAGGCGCGCAAGAATGCCAAAAAGCTGGCGTTTGACCTGGTCGACCTGTATACACGCCGCTCGTCGATTACCGGTATCGCCTGCCCGCCCGACACGCCCGAGCAGATCGAGATGGAGGAGAGCTTTCCCTATGACGAGACGCGCGACCAGCTGGAGGCTATTGCCGACATCAAGGCCGACATGGAAGCGCCCAAGCCCATGGACCGCCTGCTGTGCGGCGACGTGGGCTTTGGCAAGACCGAGGTTGCCCTGCGCGCGGCGTTTAAGTGCGTGGACTCCGGCCGCCAGGTCATGGTGCTCTGCCCCACGACCATTCTGGCCCAGCAGCACTATGAGACGTTCTTTGAGCGCTTTGCCCCGTTTGGCCTCGAGGTCGAAGTGCTCAGCCGCTTCCGCACCCCGGCGCAGCAAAAGCGCGCGCTTAAGGCGTTTGCCGAGGGCACGATCGACGTGCTCATCGGCACGCACCGCTTGCTTTCTGCCGACGTGAACCCCAAGAACCTGGGCATGGTGATCATCGACGAGGAGCAGCGCTTTGGTGTGCAGCACAAGGAGCAGCTCAAGAACCTGCGCGAGCAAATCGACGTGCTCACGCTTTCGGCAACGCCTATTCCGCGAACCATGCAGATGGCCACGAGCGGCGTGCGCGACATGAGCCTGATCACCACACCGCCGACCGGGCGTCGTCCCGTGATCGTGCACGTGGGGGAGTACGACCCCGATGTGGTGAGCGCGGCGATTCGCCTGGAGGTGGGCCGCGGCGGCCAGGTGTACTACGTGTCCAACCGCGTTAAGACCATCGATGACGCCGTGGCGCGCGTGCATGAGGCCGCGCCCGAGGCGCGCGTGGGCGTGGCACACGGCAAGATGAGCCCGCGCGAGGTCGAGGACGTGATGATTGAGTTCGCGACCAAAAAGATCGATGTGCTCATCGCCACGACCATCGTGGAGAGCGGCATCGACAACGCAACGGCCAACACGCTGATCATCGAGGACTCGCAGCGCCTTGGCCTGGCGCAGCTCTACCAGCTCAAGGGCCGTGTGGGCCGCTCTGCCACGCAGGCCTACGCGTACTTTATGTTCCCCGGCGAGCTGCCGCTCACCGAGGAGGCAACGGCGCGCCTGACCGCACTTTCCGAGTTCCAGGACCTGGGCAGCGGCATGCGCATCGCCATGCGCGACCTAGAGATCCGTGGCGCCGGTTCGCTTATGGGAGCCGAGCAGCACGGCAACCTGTCGAGCGTGGGCTTTGATCTGTTTACGCAGATGCTGGGCCAGGCCGTGGCCGAGGCGCGCGGCGATGACGACGCCGGCGTGGAGGCGGCGAGCGTGGGTATTAACCTGCCGGCCGACTACTTCTTGTCCGAGGAGTACCTGCCGGCGGTGGACCAGCGCGTGCTCGTGTACCGTAAGCTCGCAGCGGCCGAGGACCTGGAGAGCATTGACGAGGTGCAGGAAGAGACCGAGGCCGCGCATGGTGAGCTGCCGTTGGCGGGACTCAACCTGTTCAATCGCGCGCGCATCCGCATTCGCGGCGAGCGCCTGGGGCTCGAGAGCGTCACGCTCAGCGGCGGTCGCATCACGTTTTTGGGCGTCGACGTGCCCAAGAAGGTGGCCTTTGAGCTTAAGACCCGCTATGGCGCGGTGAACCTCCCCAAGAGCCGCAAGTTGTCGGTGCCCTACAAGGCGGGCGCCGGCGCGGGCAGCGGCCTGGGTCGCGGTCTCGACGCCAACGACGGCACCGGCCCCGTGGCGGCCGCGCTCATGCTGCTGCAGCAGCTGGGTGCCAGCGACGACGACTAACGGGTCGACGCTGCAAACGCCCCATTTGGGCAATCTGACCCTCACTCGTCGGTCGCGTACGCAAGTACGCTTCCCTCCTCCTTCGGGCCACCTTGCCACAAATGGAACGTTTTCGCTTACTTATGCTCAACCTGTAAGGGTATTTACGGGACAAAGCCATCTTCGTCTCACCCACATTGCAGGTTGACTGCCCTTCGCCCGACCGAAAGGAAAGCATGTTCGGATACATCTATAAGAAAGATGTCGCCATTATCGCGGTTGTCCTGTGCCTTTGTCTGGGCGTGGGCAGCTTCTTTGATTATCAAATCTCGAGTGCGCTGTTCAACATCGGCAGCATGTACGGTCGCTTTGTCGAGGCGGCCGGTGAGCTGCCGTTCGAGCTGACGGCGAGCATCGCGGGCGTTATGCTCGTGCGCTCGGCACGCCCCGATTCCAAGGCGAGCAAGTGGCTCGCTGCGCTGGGCGTTTTGATCAACGTGGGTCTGGTCGGCTACGAGATTATCGGATCGCTGCGCGTCGGCGGCAAGCTTATTGCGTTTCAGCTGGTACTGACGTTTGTGCTGGTCATCGCAGCCAACTTCATCGCCTACCGCCTCACGCGCACGACCGAGCCCGACGAGCTTGCGCGCTGGGCGTTGATGGTGCTTGCCGTGTGGGTCGCTCAGGCCATCATCCTCAACGTCATTGTTAAGCCGTTGTGGTCGCGCCCGCGCATGCGCGTGATCGAGGTGACGCCGGGGCTCGAGTTTCAGCCGTGGTGGGTGATCGGCAATCCTGACAAGTGGACCTATATCGCCGCCGGCGTGATCAAGGACGGGTTCAAGTCGTTTGCGAGCGGACACACGGCGCATGCGGCGATCGGCCTTATGCTCGCCGGGCTTCCCGCGGCAGCCTTTAAGGAAAAACCATCGCGTCGCCGCGTGATCTTTTGGGCGGCGGTTGTTGTTGCAGCGTTCGTCGCCTTTGGGCGCATCGTGATCGGCGCGCATTTTTTGAGTGACGTGAGCTGCGGTTTTGCCCTGGTACTGGCACTTGAGTGCCTTGCCGCACGCATTGCCTATCCCAACGACGTACAATAGCTCCGTTTGAATCATCTGGCCGATACCCGGTAAGAGAGGATTGCCATGCTCGCGTTTAACAACGATTATTCCCACGGCGCACATCCGGCAGTGCTGCAGGCGCTCGTCGACACCAATATGGAACCGCAGCCCGGCTACGGTACCGATGCGCACACCGAGCGTGCCAAGCAGCTTATCTGCGAGGCCTGTCAGGCTCCCGATGCCGACGTGTTTTTTCTGGTGGGCGGCACGCAGGCCAACGCGACGGTGATCGACATGCTGCTCGCGCCGTACGAGGGCGTCGTTGCTGCCGAGACCGGCCACGTCGCCTGCCACGAGGCGGGCGCCATCGAGTTTGGCGGCCACAAGGTGCTCACCATCCCCGGCTACGAGGGCAAGATGCACGCCGAGGACCTCGAGAGCTATATCCAGGTGTTCTACGAAAACGAGAGCTACGAGCACACGGTGTTTCCGGGTGCCGTGTACGTGAGCCTATCGACCGAGTACGGCACGCTGTACTCCAAGGCCGAGCTCGCGGCGATTCACGCGGTGTGCCAGAAGCGCGAGATTCCGCTGTTTGTGGACGGTGCTCGCCTGGCCTATGCGCTGGCGGCCGATGAGTGCGATATCACCCTGCCCGAGCTGGCGCAGCTGTGCGACGTGTTCTACATCGGCGGCACCAAGTGCGGCGCGCTCTGCGGCGAGGCCGTGGTGTTCTGCGGCATGCACGCCCCGGCGCACCCCATTCCGCGCATTAAGCAGCACGGCGCGCTGCTTGCCAAGGGCCGCCTGACGGGCGTGCAGTTTGAGGCGCTCTTTACCGATGGCCTGTATTTTGAGATTGGTCGCCAGGCGATCGAGACCGCTCAGGCGCTGCGCCGCGTGCTGCACGAGCGCGGCTACCAGTTCTTCTTGGAGACGCCGACCAACCAGCAGTTCGTGATTTTACCCAACGAGGACATGGCCCGCATTCGCGTGCATGCCTCGATCGAGTACTGGGAAAAGTACGACGAGACCCACACGGTGGTGCGCTTTTGCACCAGCTGGGCCACGACGCAGGAGGACATCGACGCGCTGGCGGCTGTCCTGTAGGTTGATGTGATGACGAGGGGCCGCCTTGCGCTTGGATTTGGCGCAAGGCGGCCCTTGCTTTTGAGGGGGAGGGGCTGTATGCCCGAGAAATCCGAGATGTCCGAGCCGACGATCCGCCTGGCGACGCCCGATGACGCGCCGGCGTTGCTTGCCATCTATGAGCCGTATGTGCGCCAGACGGCGATTACCTGCGAATACGAGGTGCCGAGCGTTGAGGAGTTCGCCGGGCGCATCGAGCGTACGCTCAGGCGCTATCCGTATTTGGTGATGGAACTCGGCGGACGTCCGGTGGGCTATGCCTATGTGAGCCCGCTCAACAGCCGAGAGGCATACGACTGGTCGGTCGAGACGTCGATCTACCTGGCGCGCGATGTGCGCCATGGCGGGCTGGGTCGCAAACTGCACGACGCGCTCAAGCAATGCCTGGTCGCGATGGGCATCACCAACATGTGCGCACTCATTGCCGTGCCGCACGATAAGGACGATGAGTACCTGACGCACAACAGCCAGGATTTCCATGCCCATATGGGATATCGCCTGGTGGGCACCTTCGACCGCTGCGCTCAAAAGTTCGGCCGCTGGTACGACATGTGCTGGATGGAGCTGGTCCTGGCCGAGCGCACACCCAACCAACCCAAACCAACCTGGTTCCCCGACCTTCCCAAACCTACCATTTAGGGACAGATTTATTTTGGCAGGTTAGCCGATGGGCTCGGTGTATTTTGTGCGGTCGGTGCGTTGGATGCGCTTGGAGACGTGGAGCGGGCGGCCGTCGGTGTCGTAGACGTAGTCGGTGATTAGGATCAGCGCCTGCCCGCGCTCAACGTTGAGCAAAAACGCCTCGTTTTGCGAGGCGTAGCACACCTCAAAGGTCTTATGCCCCTGTGCCGGTGCGCGATGGAACTCCTGTCGCAGCGTGGCGTAGAGCGAACCGTTGATATCGCGATCGATGAGTGCCTCAAAGCTCGGTGGTAGATAGGTGGTCTCCAGGCACAGCGGCGCATCGTCCAGATAACGCAGACGGACAAGTTTGACGAGCTTGCTGCCCACGGCGGCATCAAAGAACTTAGCTATGCTGCCGCCCGCCTTGGTAAAGCCCGAGTCCACGGTGCGCGTGGTGGGCTTCATGCCCTGGCCTTCGACCTGCTTGGTATAGCTCGAAAACACCAGGTTGTTCTCGTGGAGCGCGGGCGTGTCGGCCACAAAGGCGCCACGTCCGCGCTCGGTGCGCACCAGGCCCTCATCAACGAGTACCTTAAGGGCATGGCGCACGGTGCTGCGCGACAGCCCCGATTCGTCCATGAGTTCCATCTCGGATGGCAGCTTGTCTCCGCGTGCGTAGGCGCCGGAGGCGATGCGGTCGCGCAGCATGCCCGCCAAGCGTTCGTATTGGCTCAGTTTCTTTTTAGATGAAGCGTTCATACGATCAACCTGTATCTAACCTGTATGCTAACATAATCAAACATGTATTCAATACAACAACAAAACCGCTGGTAGCTAGCAATCGAAAACCGCATCAGCAAAATTTCTAAGACAAATATAGCATACAACTAGTCGACATAACCAAAACATGTATGTAACTTGTATGCCATCGAGAGCATCAAACGAGAAGAAAGGCTGATGCACGATGACTACTCAGGAACAGGTTAAGGATGTCGTCTCCCAGGTTTTGGCTGACAAGGCAGACAAGGGCGGCATCAAGCGCGTCGTGTGGATTGGCGCTGGCGGATCCAACGGCGGCAACTATCCTGCCCAGTACTTTATGGAGCACGAGGCCACGCAGGTCGTGAGCTCCAGCTACACCAGCAACGAGTTCGTGCACGCCACCCCGGCCTACGTCAACGAGAACACCCTGGCCGTCGTCGTGTCCATGCGCGGCACCAAGGAGACCATCGTCGCCGCCCAGGTCGCCAAGGACCACGGCGCCAGCACCATCGCCATCTATGTTGACGAGTCCGGCCTCACCGAGGTCTGCGACTACAAGATCCAGTACGACAGCCTGGCCGTCGACGAGTCCTGCATGGGCCGCACCAACTCCGCCGTCGTGACCATGATCGCCATGGAGCTTACGCAGCAGACCGAGGGCTATGCCGAGTACGAGACCGCTATGGCCGCGTTCGACTTGGTCGACCCCATCTATCGCAAGGCCGTCGAGTACACCCGTCCGCTCGCTGCCAAGTGGGCCGAGCAGAACGCCGACAAGCCCTGCATCAACGTCATGGCCCAGGGCCCGCTCTTTGGTGCCGCCTACGTCTTTAGCATCTGCAACGTGCAGGAGATGCTGCAGATCGACTCCTGCACCATCAACACCTGCGACTTCTTCCACGGCCCCTTCGAGATTCTGGACAAGCGCACCTCGCTGTTCCAGCTCATCAGCGTCGGCCGCAGCCGCTGCAACGACGAGCGCGGCATCCGCTTCGTCAACCAGTACGGTGGCGAGCGCGTCTATCAGCTCGACGCCAAGGAGCTCGGCCTCAACGACATTAAGGACAGCGTGAGCGAGTACTTCAACCACCTGATCTTTGCCCCGATCCTCAACAACGTGTACATGCGTGCGCTCTCTGCCGTAACTCACAAGGACTACATGACACGCCGCTACATGTGGAAGCTTGATTACTAAGGGATAGAGCAGCCTGGCAACCCATATGAGGTTGGGGCTTAGACGTTGGGGACGTTCTTAAATGGCTAGTCATTTAAGAACGTCCCCAATGAGTATGTGGGGAAGCAGATTTTTCCGTTTGTCGATTTGTGTCTTGAAAAATGTATATAACGACTATAACGTAGTACGAAACATATTGGAAACAATACCGAGGAGGCTGCGTTGAAGAAAAGCAATCTGGGCTATGTGCTGGTGCTGATCGCCGCGCTTATGTGGGGCAGCATCGGAATCTTTGTAAACGGCATCTCGGCCATGGGCGTTTCGTCCCAGAGCATGGCTGCCTTTCGCTTGTTGGTCGGAGCGCTTATCTTGGCGCCGGTCCTGATGTTTATGGGCTGCCGTCCGGGTGAGGGGTCCACCGTGGCTCAGGGTCCGCTGGCCCTGTTCAAGGCAAGCCCTAAAGAGCTTGTTCCCTGCGCGCTTGTCGGTATCGTCGGTCTGGCCGCCGCCAACACCTGTTATTACGAGTGCATGGGCGAGGTGGGCATGTCCACGGCCTCGGTGCTGCTCTACACCTCACCGGTGTTTGGCGTCATGCTCGGCCGCGTGCTTTATCGCGAGGACGTGACCCCCAACAAGCTCGTTGCCATTGTCTTTAACATCGTTGGCTGCGTGCTTGCAGTGACCAATGGCGACCTTTCCGGTTTTCATTTTTCGGTTTGGGGCGTCACGTCGGGCGTGATTGCAGGCCTTTGTGGTGCGTCGCTCGCGGTGTTTAGCCGGATAGCAACCAAGACGGTCCACCCGCTTGCTGTCACGTTTTGGGGCTTTGTATTTGGCGGTGCGGTTATGGCAGCTATCGCGGCTCCGTGGCCGGATGTCGCCGCGGCAATGTCGCCACAGCTGCTGCTGTTGTTCCTTGGCTTTGGACTCATCCCCACAGCCGTGGCTTACATCTTATATATGCAGGGTCTGTCCATGGGGCTCGAGACATCGAAAGTTCCCGTCGTAATGTCTTTCGAGACGGTCGTCACCGTACTGGTGGGCATTGGTGTCTATGCCGAGCCCGCCGGCGCGATTAAGGTTCTGGGCATTGTACTGGTGCTCGCGTCCATCCTGATCATGAACACCGACTTCTCCAAGCTGCGCAACAGTGTGTTTGTCGGTCATGTCATTGAGAGCATGACCTTTAAGCCCAATGCGTGGTGGACCGAAAAATCGCAGGACATGGATCTGTTTAAGGAGCGCACCGGCATCGCGCTGGAACCCACCGTGCAGGAAAGCCCCTGGTACTTCGTGCGATAGAGGATTGCGCGCAGGGTCTGACCTGGGGTTATCCAGCCATCGCCGGCCTGCCCTGCGCCAACGTTTCGAGTACGTTAAACCCGTCAACGGTCGATTTTCACCCGCGAACGGTCTTTATACTAATTAGCAATATAGGCAACGTATAAGACGTTATAATGACCATAATGAAAAGGAGGAGGCAAGATGAATCAGATCATTCTCGCATCTCATGGCGGCCTGGCCGCAGGCGCCAAAGACACGCTCGAGATGGTTCTCGGCGACGTGTCGAACGTCCACGTCGTGTCGCTTGCTCGTGACGACAAGGAGCCCATCACCAATAAGGTTGAGGCTCTGATCGCCACGTTCAACGCGGACGACACCGTCTATGTGCTGACCGATATGCTCGGCAGCTCGGTCAACAACAACATGGTCGAGCTTTCCAAGAACGGCACGAAGTTCACGGTTGTCAGCGGTTTCAACATCCCGCTGGCGCTCACGCTCGCTATGAGCCCCGTCCCCGTCAAGGGCGCCGAGCTCGCAGCCCTCATCAACGAGGCCCGCACCGGTCTGACCAACCCCAACGCACCGGTCGAGGCCGCCGCGGCTCCCGCCAAGAAGGCTAAGGCGCCCCGTCACAGCTCCGGTCCCGCCAAGATCGTCCTCGCACGTCTTGACTACCGTCTGCTGCACGGCCAGGTCGTCTTTACCTGGACCACCAAGGTTCAGGCCGAGCGCATCATCGTCGTCGACAACGCTGCCGCCAACGACGACATCAAGAAGGGCGCTCTTAAGCTGGCCAAGCCCCAGGGCGTGCGCCTGAACGTCTTCACCGTCGAGCGTGCCCTCGCCAAGATGGACAAGCTCAACACCCTCGGCGAGCGCGTCATGTTCGTCTTTGGCAACACCGCCGAGATGCTGCAGTTCTGCCAGGGCTACAAGCTCGACGCCATCAACCTGGGCGCCACCGCCAACCACGACGGTGCCGATCAGGTCGGAGGCAAGGACAGCTCCGTCTTCCTCGACGCCACCCAGAAGGCCGACGTCAACCAGCTGCTCGACATGGGCATCAAGCTCTACGTCCAGCAGACCCCTACGTATCAGAGCGTCGACATCGACGCCAAGCTGTAATCAACCAGGCTTTTGCCTGACTGAAAGGAGAAGGGTATGAATACGTTCATCAGTGCGGTGCTCGTCGGCCTCGTCGGCGTGTTCTGCATGTGGGACTCCCGCCTGCTCGGTCGTCTTAACTTCGAGCAGCCTCTCGTTGGCGCCACGCTCGTCGGTCTGCTGCTGGGCGATGTGCCCACCGGCCTTGCCGTCGGTGCCGCCGTCGAGCTCGTGTCCATGGGCCTGGTGCAGGTCGGCGCCGCCGTTCCGCCCGATATGGTCCTGGGCGGCATCGTGGCCGCTGCCTTTGCGTGCCTGACCGATGCTTCCGCCGAGACCGCCATGACGATCGCCATCCCGGTCGCCGTCCTGGGTCAGCTCCTCGGCATCGTGTTCCGTTCCATCATCGCCGCCCTCACCCATGTGGCAGATAACGCGATCGATAACGGAAAGTTCAAGACTGCCTACCGTATGCACATCTGCGCCGGCTCCGGTCTGTACGCCGTCATGTACTTCCTGCCGATCTTCCTCGCCGTCTTTGTTGGCACCGACCTGGTTCAGGCCATCGTCAACATGGTTCCCGAGTGGCTGTCCACTGGTCTGAACGTTTCGACCAAGATCATGACCGCCTACGGCTTGGCCCTGCTGCTCACCATGATGATCAAGAAGGGTATGACTCCGTTCCTGTTCATCGGTTTCCTGCTCGCCGCTTACCTCAACCTGTCCGTCATCGCGGTCGCTCTGATCGGTGTGTGCCTGGCTGTCGTCTTCATGGGCTTCAAGTTCAACGGTTCCCATGCAGCCGCCGGTGTCGATTCCGACTACGATCCGCTCGAAGACGACGAAGACTAAGGAGGAACACACTATGGCAACCGCAACCAAGGACGTGTCCCTGAACAAGAAGGTCAGCCAGTTCTTCTGGCGCTCCTGGGCCATCCAGGCCTCTTGGAACTACGAGCGTCAGATGAACATGGGCTTCCTCTACGGCATGGTTCCCACGCTCGATCGCCTCTATCCGGATGAGTCCGACCCCAAGCAGCTCGCTGCTAAGAAAGAGGCTTACCACCGTCACATGGCGTTCTACAACTGCACCCCGCAGACGAGCGCTTTCATCCTGGGCCTCTCCGCCTCCATGGAGGAGGAGTACGCCAAGGATCCCGAGAACTTCGATCCCGATTCGATCAACGCGGTCAAGACCTCCCTCATGGGTCCGCTTTCCGGCATCGGTGACTCCTTCTTCCAGGGCACCATCCGCGTTATCGCCTTTGGCCTGGGCGTTCAGCTGGCTCAGCAGGGCTCCATCATGGGCCCGATCCTGGCTATGCTCATCTCCATCGTCCCCTCTGTGCTGATCACTTGGTTCGCAGCCAAGATGGGTTATCAGGGCGGCCACGAGTACCTGAGCAAGCTTCAGGGCGGCGACCTCATGGAGAAGCTCATGTATGTCTGCGGCATCGTGGGTCTTATGTCCGTGGGCGGCATGATCGCTACGCTGATCGGCGCCACCACCCCGCTGCAGTTCGCTGAGGGCACCGTCGTGATCCAGGACATCCTGGACGGCATGATGCCCCAGATGATCTCCCTCGGCCTCACTGGCCTTATGTACTGGCTCATCAAGAAGAACGTCAACACCGGTTGGCTTCTCGTGATCGCCATTGTGGGCGGCATCGCCCTCTCCGCGGTCGGCATCCTGGCTTAGTCGCGACTAAGCGCCTAACCGCTTTCCCCCGGGGGCCTGCCTGGCATCCCATACCCCAGGCAGGCTTCCATCCCCAACATGCGACAATGGGACAGTCCCTTTGTCGCATCCTCAACGGGCCGGCGACTCGGTCCAAACCACAGTAACCCTGCGAGCGCCCGGCAATGTGGCGCCGCAAAAATTGAAAGGAATGTGTCAGATGTACGAGATCGACCTTAACCTCCCTAAGCAGATCGTCGCTGACGTCCTGTCCAACCACGAGATCCACAGCGTCGCTTTCGTCGGCTGCGGCGCCTCCATGTCCGACCTTTACCCCGCCAAGTACTTCCTGGCCAACAACACGGACAAGCTGAACGTTCAGATCTTCACTGCTAACGAGTTCAACTACGACACGCCTTCCTGGGTCAACGAGCACACCTTCGTGATCACCTGCTCCCTCGGTGGCTCCACGCCCGAGACCGTCGAGGCCAACAAGACCGCCAAGAAGCACAACTGCCCGGTCGTCTCCCTCACCAACAAGGCTGGCTCCGCTCTGACCGTCGACGCTGACTACGTCATCGTTCACGGCTTCCACGCCAACTTCGCTGCCAAGTGCGAGAAGCCCGGCTACGCCATCGCTCTTGCTGTCGAGATCCTTCAGCAGACCGAGGGCTATGACCACTACGAGGACATGATCACCGGCCTCACCAACGTCTTTGAGCTCTGCGAGAACGCTGCTCAGTCCTGCAAGAAGCTCGCCAAGAAGTTCGCCGAGGACTTCAAGGACGACAAGATGATCTACTTCATGGCTTCCGGTGCCTCCGAGAAGATGGCTTATTCTCACGCCGCCTTCCTGTTCACCGAGATGCAGTGGATCGACGCCGCTGCCTACAACACCGGCGAGTACTTCCACGGCCCGTTCGAGGTTTCCACCGAGGGTAAGCCCTACGTCTTCTTCATGTCCGATGGCGCTACCCGTCCGATGGACGCCCGCGCCCTCACCTTCCTTAAGCGCATGGGCGCCAAGGTCGCTCTGATCGACTCCAAGGACTACGGCCTGGCCGACGCCGTGCCCGCGAGCGTCGTCACCTACTTCAACCCGCTGCTGCACCTCGCCGTTATGCGCGAGTACGGCAACCAGATCGCCGAGGCCCGTCAGCACCCGCTGACCATGCGTCGCTACATGTGGAAGCTTTCCTACTAATCACAAGTAAGTAGACCTTACGGGTTGATTGAGAGGGGATGGGGTTTGCGCCCCGTCCCCTTTTTTGCTATCGAAAGGAGATACGTATGATCAAGGCAGTGCTGTTTGACATGGACGGCGTGCTGGTCGATACCGAGTGGTTCTACAACCGTCGTCGCGTGGCGTTTATGGAAGAGAAGGGCTTTCACTTTGACGAGATCCCCGATCTTTCGGGGTCTAACGAGCCCGCCATTTGGAAGTCGCTGGTACCTGACGATGTTGAGCTGCGCGAGCGCCTGCGCGTGGAGTACAAGCAGGTCTACAGCCCAGACCATCCCGTTCCGTATGCCGAGCTGCTCAACGAGCAGACGGAGCCGGTGATGCGCAAGCTGCACGAGCGCGGCGTGAAGTGCGCCATCGCAAGCTCGTCCTATCGCGAGCTCATTGACGAGCTGGTGGGGATTGCCGGTATCGCCGACGTGCTGGACTACACCATCAGCGGTCACGAGTGCAGTGCGTTTAAGCCCGACCCCGAGATCTACCTGCGTGCCATGGAGGCGCTGGGTGTGGAGCCTACCGAGTGCCTGGTTATCGAGGACTCGCCTTTGGGCATCGAGGCTGGCAAACGTTCCGGCGCCCGCGTCCTGGCACTGCGCCCGCACGAGGGCGTCAACCTCGATCAATCGCGAGCCGATGCCGTTATTGATAATCTGACCGACATTTTGGCCGCTTTGTAGTGTCAATCCGCCGCGAGAAGCACGGGTTCAAACGTTTTTTGCGGTGGACTGGCTCAATTTGGTTTCGATTTTGATCCGTTTGGCTTCGATTCGGACTAAGTGAGTAGACTTTTTGGTGCAGGACGAGCACAAAGCGCATCTGCTCTAGTAAAACCGCAGGTCACAGGGGTGGCGGTTTTGGGTGTGCTCTGCAGGTCGCGTAAAGTCTACTCACTTGTAATTTGGGCCTTTGGTCGTGGGGTTGCTGGTCCCGCTTTGGTTGTCGAGAGAGGGTGAATTGAAGCGCCCCCGCACGCTCCATGCTACAATCGCGGACATACCCCACAACTACATCTGCCTTCGAAAGGAGCCTGCGTGGCGAACGCCATCGATCAGCTCACGGACCGAGTGCTCGTACTCGGCCGCCTCACCATCGTCCGCCGCGCTATTACTGCCGTGGCGGTCACGATTTCCGCCGTTCTCCAGACATTCCTGATCCAGGCGTTCATTCAGCCCGCCGACTTGCTTCCGAGCGGCCTCACCGGCGTTGCGGTCCTGCTCGATCGCGTTACCTCGCTGGGCGGCGTTCACATCGACATCTCGCTCGGCATGCTTGCGCTCAACATTCCCGTGGCGCTCCTATGCTGGAGCGGCATTAGCAAGCGCTTCGTCATCTTCTCGATGATGCAGGTCGTGCTCTCGTCGCTGTTCCTCAACGTCTTTCACTTCGCTCCATTTTTGGGCGACAAGATTATGCTCATCATTTTTGGCGGCGTGGTCTCGGGTCTGGGCGCTGCCATCGCGCTAAAGTCCGGCGCATCTACCGGTGGCACCGACTTTATCGCGCTGTGGGTCTCCAACCACACGGGCAAGACCATCTGGGGCGTTATCTTTGGTTTCAATTGCTTTATCCTGGCGATCTTTGGCTTTATGTTTGGCTGGGACAATGCGGCGTACTCCATCGTGTTCCAGTTTATTTCGACCAAGACCATCGACAGTTTCTATCGTCGCTACGACCGCGTGACGCTGCAGATTACGACGCGCAAGGCAGACGAGGTCATGACTGCCTACGTAAACCATTTTCAGCACGGCATTAGCTGCGCCGAGGTCGTCGGCGGATACAGCCGCGAAAAGATGTACCTGCTGAACACCGTTGTTTCGACCTACGAGAGCCAGGACATTATCAAGTTGGTGTGCGACGTTGATCCCGGCGCCGTGATCAACGTGTTCCACACGCTCAACTTTGTGGGCGGCTGGTGGGGCGGTCATGTCGACGAGCCCATGCCCACGGCCGTTCCCGATCCCGACAAGCCCGCACGCATGGCCAGCAGGCAGGCGCGCCTCAGCGAACAGGACAGCCTGCAGCAGGATGACGGCAAGTAGGGTATTGGCATTTTGCCGGTCCTGCGCAACCCATCCGAACGAGCCCCCCCGAAAGCCCCGTTGCTTTCGAGGGCTCTCGTTTGCCCAGATAAAACCTACCAAAATGAAGCTGTCGCTTTTTGGTAGGGAGGGTGTATCGTTTTATCAATATGAGGTAACATGAAACTAGACGTTATATACGTATTAGAAATTTAGCTATTTTGATAAGAGTGATCAGATATGCCTGCGCCCAAAAATGCACCGCTTTACCAGCAGATTTATGACGAAATCAAGGATGCGATCGAGAAAGGTGTTTATGCACCCAAGGAGCGTATTCCGTCCGAGCTTGAACTAGCCGAGCAGTACGAGGTGAGCCGTATTACGGTGCGCCGCGCTGTCGAGGAGCTGTGCTCCGATGGTTACCTGGTTAAGCAGCAGGGCCGCGGCACCTTTGTCTCCACGCCGCACATCAACCGCCAGTTTCACGCCTCGACGCTGCAGACGTTTACCGCGCTGTGTGCCGGCAACGGCATGAAGGCCGGTGCGCACGTGATCGATCGCCAGATCGTTCCGGCGCGCCAAAACGAGATGGAGTTCTTTGGCCTGCAGAAGGATGCGCTGCTGCTGCATATCAAGCGCGTGCGTACGGCCGACGGCGAGCCCATCTTTGAGGAGAACATCTTTGTGCCGTTTGACGCCTACCGTGAGCTGTTGACGGCCGATCTTGAGGACAAGTCGATTTTTGCCGAGGTCGAGCGTGTTGGCGGAACGCCGATTGTCTCGGTTGGCTACCGTACGGTCGAGGCCGTTCGAGCTAACGCCGAGCAGGCGGCCGAGCTGGGCATTGCTCCGCACGATCCGCTGCTCAACCTGCGTGCCGGCTTTACCGGTCCCGATGACGAGCCGGTTTTGATGGGTAAGCAGTACTACGTGGGTAGCCGCTACGTCATGGTGATGTAGGGTTGGTTCCGCCGTTCTGACGAACGGCGGACCGGCCGACGCTGCGCCTTTGGTTACGCGGTTTTACCAAACCGCGTAACGGCTCGACGCTGCAAGCCCGCCAGAGCGGCAATCTGCCTTTCAACTTCGGCGGCATGATCAGAAGTTTTGTTCCGCCGTTCTGACGAACGACGGACCTGTCGACGCTGCAAACGCCCCTAAGCGGCAATCTGACGTTCAATCGTCGTTCGCGTACCGAAGTACGCTTCCCTCCTCTTTCACGTCACCTTGCTCGCTTAGGGGCGTTTTCACTGACTTATGCTCAACCGGCAACGTTTTCGCGCTTGTCAAGATGGTCATTGGGGACGTTCTTAAACGACTAGTCATTCAAGAACGTCCCCAATGACTACCTGCAGAATGAGCGTGGATAATCTCCCGTTTTTGGCTCGGTGACGGTCTCAAAGTGGGAGATTATCCACGCTCGTTTGGCAAGTGTCCGAAAATCCACGGTTGCCCGCCTTGGATCGTATTGCCCGTGGTCGGCAGCCGGGCGACGCCGGTCCGCGTGGCGGCGTATAATCGGCGGCAGATGACTTGGACGTTAGGAAACCATGACCGATAGCATGCAGCAGATGGCGCTTGACACGCTCGGCGCCTATTTTGGCTACACCTCGTTTCGCCCGGGGCAGGACCGCATGGTGGATGCGATTCTTGCAGGCCGCGATGCGCTGGGTGTTATGCCCACGGGCGCCGGCAAGTCCATTTGCTACCAGGTGCCCGCGCTCATACTGCCCGGCATCACCTTTGTGGTGAGTCCGCTGCTGTCGCTTATGGAGGACCAGACCCGTGCGTTGCTCGCGGCGGGTGCGCGACCCAGCTATCTCAACTCCAGCCTTACTCCGGCCCAGCAAAATACCGTGCTCAAACGGGCGCGCGAGGGCCGCTACCAGCTTATGTACGTGGCGCCCGAGCGTCTGCTCGAGCCGCGCTTTTTAGCCTTTGCGCAGGAGGCTGCGGCGGACGGCGGCATTGGCGTGCCGCTCGTGGCCATTGACGAGGCCCACTGCGTGAGCCAATGGGGCCAGGATTTCCGTCCCGCCTATCTGCAGATTCGTGAGTTCATCGATTCCCTGCCGCAGCGCCCCATCGTTGCGGCCTTTACCGCTACGGCGACCGAGCGCGTGCGTGCGGACATTCAGCAGATGCTCGGCCTGCAAAACCCCGCGACGGTGGTGACGGGCTTCGATCGCAAGAGCCTCTACTTTGGTTGCGAGGAGATGGGCGACAAGGCCAAGACTGCCTGGGTGCGCGACTACGTGATTGCGCATTCGAGCGAGAGCGGCATCGTGTATTGCTCGACTCGCAAGACGGTCGATGCGCTGGCGGGCGAGCTTGCCGAGGCGCTGGGACCCAGTGGCATTCGCGTGGGCCGTTACCATGCCGGCATGGGCAACGACGCCCGCCGCCAGAGCCAGCGTGCCTTTATCGACGACGACATTCAGGTGATGGTTGCCACCAACGCCTTTGGCATGGGCATCGACAAGCCCAACGTGCGCTACGTGATCCACAACAACGTGCCCGAGAGCATCGAGGCATACTACCAAGAGGCGGGCCGCGCTGGCCGCGATGGCGATCCGGCCAGCTGTCACTTGCTGTGGAACGGTAACGATTTTCGCATGCGCCGCTTTTTGATCGACCGCGGCGATGCGGCCGACGAGGCGCTCGACGACGAGCAGCGCGCGTGGGCGCTCCAGAACCGTTATCGTCTGCTCAGCCAGATGGAGGGCTACTGCAATACCACCGGCTGCCTGCGCGAATACATGCTGCGCTACTTTGGCGACGAGGCCGCGGCCGAGCATGCGGCAGCCGCCGCGGGCGGCACGGCAGACGACGCCGAGGGCTGCGGCAACTGCAGCAACTGTCTCACGCAGTTCGAGGTCGAGGACGTCACCGATATGGCCCGCGCCGCTGTGCGTTATGTGGCCACGCGTCCCATGCGCTTTGGCAAGTCGCTCATCGCCGATGTGCTTCACGGCGGCAACACCGAGCGCATTCGCCAGATGCATTTGGACGAGGACTGCGGCTACGGTGAGCTGTCGAGCGAATCGGTCGGGCGCATCAAGGATATCATCGGCCAGCTGTGCGGCCGCGGTTATCTGGCCACCTCGCAGGGGCAGTACCCAGTCGTGGGACTGGGTCCGCGTGCCGGCGAGGTCGAGGACGAGGCGTTCGCCTTTACCGTTAAGCGTCGCGCGTCCAAGCGCAAGGCCTCGGCCCGCGCCCGCCGCGCCGTCGATCTGCTGCGCGAGGAGGCCGAGCTGGATCAGCGCCCGCGCGTTGGCGACGATGCCGAGCTGTTCGAGCGCCTGCGTGCCCTCCGCAAGGAGATCTCGACCGAGCTGGAGATGGCGCCGTATATGGTCTTTTCCGACAAGGCCCTGCGCGGCCTGTGCCGCCTGCGTCCGCAGACGCGCGAGGAGCTGATCCAGGTCAACGGCATTGGCGAGAAAAAAGCCGACGCCTTTGGCGAGCAGTTTATGGCGGCGATTGAAGAATTTGAGTCCGAGCATGCGCGGGATGGAGCGTAACGATGGCATTCGACGATAAAACCGACCGCACTGACGTGCCCGCCGTGCCGCTGTACCAACAGGTCATGGATGACCTAAAGGGCGAGATCGCGCGCGGTGTGTACCCCGCCGGCTCGCGCATCCCTGCCGAGATGGAGCTCGCGAAGTCCTACGGCGTGGGGCGCATCACCGTGCGCCGTGCCATCGAGGAGCTGTCGCGCGCGGGGTATCTCAACCGCCAGCAGGGGAGGGGCACGTTTGTGTGCGCTCCCAAGCTCAAGCGCAAGATTCGCCAGAAGGGTGACGTCCAGAGCTTTACTGAGGGTTGTGCTGCCAACGACATGGTGCCGGGTGCGCGTCTGGTGTCGCGCACGGTGGTCGCGGCGACGCACGAGGATGCGGCGTTCTTTGGCGTGGAGCCCGGCTGCGAGCTTATCGTGGTCGAGCGCGTGCGCACGGCCGACGGCATCCCCGTCATGCTCGAGAACAACGCCTTTGTGCTCGCCGACCATCCCTACCTGCAGACGCTGGCCGACGAGGACCTCACCGATAACTCAATCTTTGCGCTCGTTGCCGAGCATTCGGGTCGCGCGCCGCTCAAGTCCGACCCCTGCACCGTGGAGATTGCGCTTGCCGATACTCAGACGGCCCCGCTGCTGGAGGTGCCGGTCGGCGAGCCTCTCTTCTATATGGAGGCCTACTTTACCGACGCCGGCGGGCGCCCTCTACTGCTCGGCCGCCAAAAGATCGTGGGCTCGCGCTACGTCTTCGACATCTAACGTCCACAGATAGAACAACATAGAACAAATTTGCTGAGATGACTTCACGGGCGTTGTTACACGTGCTATAAATAGGACAACATAGAACGACAGCAGGTACGAGCTGTCGTCGTTCAAAGCCGCCCCACAAGGAGGAGCATCAGCATGAACGCACATGATCTGGTTCAGGAAATCATCGAGCGCAAGGGCAAGATCGAGAACGTCTTTTGGATCGCTTGTGGCGGTTCGATGATCGACCTGATGCCGGCCAACGAACTGCTCAAGCGCGAGGCCACCACGTTTACCTCGACGGTCTACACGGCGCGCGAGTTTTGCCTGATGGCTCCCAAGAGCCTTGGCGAGAAGTCGCTCGTTATTGCCTGCAGCCACAGCGGCAACACGCAGGAGGTCGTCGACGGCTGCGAGATGGCGCTGGCCGCCGGTGCCGAGGTCATTGCCCTTACCGACTGCGAGGGCTCAAAGATCGACAACGGCAAGTGGACTACCTGGGTCTATCCGTGGGGTGAGGGCGTGTCGCAGGCTGAGGTGCCGCAGGGCATCGGCGCTCTGATCGCCGCCGAGTTGCTCGACCAGCAGGAAGGCTACGAGGCACTCGCCGACATGTATGAGGGCCTCAAGCAGATGGATGCGCTGCTGCCCGCCGCCCGTGAGAAGGTCAACGCCGAGCTGGGCGCCCGCTTTGCCGAGCTCTGCCAGCAGCACAAGTTCTTCTATATCCTGGGCTCCGGCCCCAACTTTAGCCAGACCTATGCCATGGCGATCTGCTCGCTCATGGAGATGCAGTGGCAGCACTGCTGCTACATCCACTCCGGCGAGTACTTCCATGGCCCGTTCGAAGCCACCGAGCCCGGCGTGTTCTACTTTGTGCAGCTCGGATCGGGCGAGTGCCGCCCCATGGAGGAGCGCGCGCTGGCGTTCCTCAACACGCACACCGACACGATCATGGTGCTCGACGCGCTCGAGTACGGCGTAGGCGACGTGCCCGCCAGCGTGCGTTCGTACCTGGAGCCGATCTTCTTCTACAACATGAGCTGCGAGCTGCGTGCTGCCCGCGGCAAGGTGTTTGACCACAGCCCCGAGGTTCGTCGCTACATGGGCATCGAGCAGTACTAGGTACCGGGAAAAGTATTCACCTTCGATTCGCAAGGTTGCGGCAGCCGGCGGCCTACTTCGTGTCGTAAGCCTCGGCATCCCACCAGTCGAGCTGGGCGATGTTGTCGCGGATGTGCTGGCAGCTCTTGTGGAAGCCCTCGAGCTCGTGCTCGGACAGGTCCAGCGTGTAGACCTCCTCGACGCCCTCGGCACCGATCACGCACGGCAGGGAGGTGAAGATGCCCTCCTCGCCATACTGGCCGGTCATGAGCGTGGATGCCGAAAGCACGGCATGCTCGTTGTGCAGTACGGCGGCGCAAACGCGCGCGGCGGAGTTGGCGACGGCGTACTCGGTGCACTGTTTGCCCTGGTAGGTTACGTAGCCGCCCTTGCGTGCGAGCTCCTCGACCTCCATGTGGTCAAAGGCGTACTTGTCGGGGTTCTCGGCCTGAAGCTCGTTAAGGCTCTTGCCGGCGATGGTTGCGGCCTTAAAGGCGGCCAGCTGGCTAAAGCCGTGCTCGCCGATCATGTAGGCGTCGATGGACTTGGGGCTCACGCCGACCTTCTTGGAGATCTCGGTGCGCAGGCGGGCGGAGTCCAGGCCGCAGCCCGAGCCGATGATCTTCTTGGGATCGTAGCCGGTCAGGTGCCACAGCTCGGTGCACACGACGTCGCAGGGGTTGGAGATGCTCACGAAGATGCCGTCAAAGCCGGCGTCGACGATGCGCTTGGCAAAGGTGCGGGCGGCGTCGGTGGTAAAGAACAGCTCGCCGTCGCGGTTGCCGGCGGCCAGCGCGACCTTGCCGGCGGCGTTGACGATGACGTCGCAGCAGGCAAGCTCCTCGTAGTGGTCGTAGCAGTTGACGATCTTGGTGTTGTACGGGACAAACGAAAGGGAGTCGCGCAGGTCCTGGACCTCGGACGTCACCTTGGCCTGGTTGATATCGCACAGGTACAGCTCATCGGCAATGCCCTGCATGAGCAGACTGTTGGCAACATGTGCTCCTACGTGGCCCTGGCCGACCACACCGATCTTACGCGTCTGGTACATATATGTATCCTTTCGGCCGAGTTTTTCGCGTCGAACCATTGTAGCGTCCTGCTGCCACTTTGCTAGGCTAAAGCGCAATAGATTTTTGGGCATGCCTTAATCTCTACTTTTGGAGTGATTTGGGCCGCTGACGGCATCGCTGGGCGATGTGCTCGCGCGGATGGGGCCGGTCGTTGTACCATAGCTGCAACTGACTCGTAAGGAGCATCCATGCCCATTCGCATTCCCGACGCCCTCCCTGCCGCCGCGCAGCTCGAGAGCGAGAACATCTTTGTCATGACCGAGTACCGCGCGCTGCACCAGGACATCCGTCCGCTGCGCGTGCTCATCCTCAACCTCATGCCCACCAAGATCGCTACCGAGACGCAGATCATGCGCAAGCTCTCCAACACGCCGCTGCAGGTGGAGGTGGACCTGCTGCGCACCAAAACGCACGAGGCCACGCACGTGAGCGCCGGCCACCTGGAGACGTTCTATCGCACGTTCGACGACATCCGCGACATCCACTACGACGGCCTGATCATCACGGGCGCGCCGGTGGAGCAGATGCCGTTCGAGGAGGTCGACTACTGGCCCGAGCTCTGCCAGATCATGGATTGGTCCACCACGCACGTGCACTCCACGCTGCACATTTGTTGGGGCGCGCAGGCCGGTCTGTACCATCATTACGGTATCCAGAAGTACGACCTACCGGCAAAGGCGAGCGGCGTGTTCGAGCATTATCTGGTGAAGCCGCAAAGCCCGCTGGTCCGCGGCTTTGACGACCGTTTCTATGCCGTGCATTCGCGCAACACCGATGTGCGCCGCGAGGACGTGGAGGCCGAGCCGCAGCTTGAGGTCGTGGCCGTGTCCGACGAGGTGGGCCTGTACATCGTCAAGTCGACCGACAGCCGTCGCTTCTTTGTATTTGGCCATCCCGAGTACGATACCGACACGCTGCGCTTGGAGTACGAGCGCGATGTGAAGCGCGGACTCAACCCGGAGGTGCCGGCGCATTACTTCCCGAATGACGACCCCACGGCCGAGCCGCGCAACGTCTGGCGCAGCCAGGCTCAGTTGCTCTACACCAACTGGCTCAACTACTACGTCTACCAGACCACGCCCTACGACCTGGCCCGCGCCGGCGAGGAGCACTAGGCTGCGGCCGTGGCTGCGACTGTGGCTGTGCTCACGGCATGACGAGCGTGGATTATCGGACACGCGAGCGTGGATTTTCGGACGTTTACAAATCGAGCGTGGATAATCTCCCACTTTTGGCTTGAAACTAGGCTCAAAACGGGAGATTATCCACGCTCATTTTTTAGGCATGTAGATGCCGATGGCTCGGCTAAGAGACGGTGCGTGCAGAGGCAAAGTCGCATTTGGCGTGGTCTTGAATCTCGACGGGTTTTTCTTTCTGATAATCCGATGGACCAAGGCGCCAAATTATGGAGACGGGGACCTCTCGACAACCACCCTACCTGCAGATATAAGTCATCAGTCTAAAACGTCCAAAGCCGTCAAGCATTTGGTCAGCGCCTGGACAGCATTTGGTTAGACTTCGCATGAAACCGTCTGGTACGTTTGCGCCGTTCCAAGAGTTGGGAGGCGACATGGGAAACATGACGGCGAATCAAAGACTTACAAGTCACATTAAAGCATGCGAACAGCAGATGAGCTGCGTGTACGCACGCACGACGGCGGAGGCAAAGCAGATTGAGCGGCGGGTGGCGGCGGGAAGTCTAGAGGCGGTCATGCCGGGGCTGTATGTGCGTCCGGATTATTGGTCCGAGCTCAAGTTTCGGCAGCGTTATCTGCATCGGGTGCGGGCCCTTGCGCAAAAGCATACCGACTGGACGTTTTGCTCCTATACGGCGGCTGTTATCTATGGCCTTTCGGTTTCGCATGCCAATTTGACGCACATTCATATCGCCGCGGCGCCGGCGCAATCGACGACGCCCGGCTCTCAGGTGATTCGCCATCGTTATGCTCGTCAAACACGGGCAATCCAGATGGATATTGCCGTGACCGATATCGATCAAACGATTACGGATTGCCTGGTCGATGCGTCGTTTGTCGAGGGACTGATCATTGCGGACTCGGCGCTTCATGAGCAGCTGTTGTCGAAGGAGCATCTCGTTGAGACAATCAACAAGCTTGGCTTAAATCGTCGCGGTGTTGTGACGGCGCGAAGTGTTGCGCGGTGTGCCGATGGCCTATCGGAAAGCGGCGGCGAGTCCAAGGCGCGCGCCCTGATGATCGAGCGCGGCTGGCAGACGCCGGAGCTGCAAGTTGAGCTGTTCGACCCGGTTGAGCCGGGGCGGCCGTATCGCGTTGACTACTTGTGGCGTGTGGGCGACCGGCTGATTATCGGGGAGTTCGACGGATTCGTTAAAAGCGAGAAGGCGGCGGAGGAGGGCAAGCTCGCGAAGGCGCAGTTTGATGAGCGCCAGCGCGAGTCGAGGCTTTCGCTGCTTGATAACTGCAAGATCGTGCGCTTGTGCTGGGATGATCTAAGGGATCCGACAAAGCTCGATCGCAAGCTCAGGGTCGCCGGCGTGCCGCGTGCGTGTTGAGGCGGTTGCAGGACGTTGAGCCGCACGAGCGTGGAAATCCGGACGGACGAGCGTGGAAATCTGGACGCGCAATGGTTGAGCGTGGATAATCTCCCACTTTTGGCTCGTAAGGGGGCTCAAAGTGGGAGATTTTCCACGCTCATCTTGCGGGTGCGATACAGCGGCGATCAGGCGCTGATGATGTGGAGTAGCGGCAGGTCGTGGGCGTCGGTGGGAACGTGGTCGACACGCTGCTCGTCAAAGGAGATGCCGATGATTTGACATGCGGGCGAGAGCATGGGCAGGTAGCGGTCATAGCAGCCGCCGCCGTAGCCCAGGCGCGCGCCGGCGCGGTCGAAGGCTACGAGCGGCACGACGACCATGTCGAGAGCTTCGGCAGGCACGATAGGGAAGCGGTCGCTGTCGATGTCCACGGCTGCGAAGGTCCGCGTGGGGTGGGCGATAAACGGAGCCGAGGACGCATCGCCGGCGGCAACTGCCCGCATGCACATGCGCTGGCCACAAGCTGCGGCGTCTGTTGCCGAGAACATGCACGGATAGGCCACGCGCCAGCCGCGTTTGGCGGCCGCTGCGGCAAACGCGGCAGGATCGACTTCGGAACCCATGGCGGCATAGGCGGCAACGGTGTGCGGCGCCGCGGCATCCAAGCGGCCCAGCAGCTCAACCAGCCGCGCACAGATATCAGCAGACTTCGCCGCCTGCACATCCAAATCAAGAGCGTCACGTCGGGCAATCACCGCCCGTCGCAATTTAGCCTTGTCCATCCCAACCTCCTCTAGCAAACCTGCCAAACAGGGACAGGTTTATTTTGGCAGGTTTTATCTGGGCAAACGTCGAAGCCGCCACAAAGGTGTCCTTTGTGGCGGCTTCGACTCAACGTTGGCTTCACAACGCCGCAGCGATTGCTTCAGTCACAAACTTATTGAGCGATTCACCCTTCTTTGCCGCTGCCAGCGCTGCTCGCTTGTGGAGCTCAGAGCCCGTTCTTACGTTGAAAGAGCCCTTAAAAGCCCGCTCGGGTTCCTTGCCCTTCTCGGCGCAAAACTCAAGGTAATCGTCGACGGCGTCGTGGAAGCATTGCTCCACTTCTTTAGCCGTGGAGCCTTCAAATACGATTGCGTCCCTAATGCCGGCGACCATACCTGTTAGCACATGCTGTTCAGCATCGAACTCGACCGGGGCGAAATAACCCTTGTATGCCAAAACGTTACTCATGACTACCTCCGACATCTTGCAGAAAGCGAACGATGTTTCGAATGGTCCCCGCTGTCAATTCGTCAGATGGATGAGGTGCGTGCATTACGAACATCCTGCCATCTGATGGCCTGTAGAAGCGAACGCGCGATCCGGATGTCTTGCCTTTGCTGTCCATTTCAAAGCCATATGAAGCCATGACTTTTAAAAAATCCGCATAACGATACGTCGAAGGGCAGCTAAACAGTTGGGCGATGAGTTTATCGGATCGAGTCATCCCGCCTCACATTCTGCAACTATATTCTAGTTGCAATTTCAGTTCGATGCAAGCACCTCTACTATAGAACATGTGTGCGTATAGAACAAGTGTTCGAACTACCACGAAGGGCGCCTGTGAACTGCGCCCTTCGTGGTAGTTTTGCTTGCCGTGCCTTAGCCCAGCAGGTCGACTACGTTAAAGCCGGCGTTGCTCTTGGCGATGACTTCGCGGCTGCCAAAGACGCAGGTGGGCGACTCGGCTGCGATGCGCGTCACGTCGGCGCCGAGAGTGCGCAGCTCACCGGGCGTGGCGGCGAGCATCTGGGCGCGGCGCTCCTCGCGTGCATGCGGATCGAGTCCAGCCAGATAGGTCGTGTTGCGGCGCTTGGTGAGCGCGTACGGCTTCACCGGCGCATCCATGCCGCTCACGCAGCTCACGATAAAGCCCTCAAAGGCGGCCTCGTCGGGCTCAAAGCTGCCAAGCCATGCGCCCGCGCGTTCCACGCGCTCAATCGAAGGATCGACCGCCGGGTCGCGGTAGGTGTAGAACGCCGTCTGGCGCTCGCCGGCAGCGCGGAATCCGCAGCCGTACGCACCGCCCTTCACGCGGATCTCGTTCCACAGGTAGTCGTAGGAGAGCGCGTTGGCAGCCACGGCCCAAGCGCCCGTCACGTCGATGCCAAGGCGACGCGGGTCGCACGCGCGCGCCGCAAAGCAGATGTCGCTGGGGATGACAAAAGCCTCGTGACGGTCGCGCGGCGCCGGTACCACGAGCGCGTCGCGGCCGGCATCGGCGCCGTCGCCCGCGCCAAGCCTCAGGTCGCCCGCGGCATCCCAGTACGCGTTAAAGTCCTCGTCGCTGCCGGTAAAGCTCGCCATGCAGCCATCGGCCACAAAGATGCGGTCTGCCAGCGCGGCAAGCTTGGCGCGCAGGTCGTCCAGTCGCTCGTCAAAGTGCTCGAGTAGATTGCGCAGGAACAGGTAGAAGTCCACGCCCGAAAGCTGCTCGCGCACCACGGCCGAAGGCGAGCTGTAGCTCATCGCGCGACCGAGCGCCGCCGAGTGACCGTTGTTGATAAAGCCCTGCTCAAGCCCAATGCGAATCTGCGTGAGCACGTCGCGCACGCGGTCGGCGTCGGCATCGAGCAAAAGCGTGCTCGACCACACCTCGCGCGGCAGGCTTGCCAGCGAATCGATCTTCTCGGACAGGGCGCCGGCGCTCACCAGCAGGTAGGGGCGCACGCTGTCCACGTCGGGCTGCGTCATGACCTCGGTCGTAAAGCTCAAAAAGCCCAGCTTGCCGGCGAGCAAGTTGTCGAGTTCCTCGGCCGAGTGCTCGCTCGTGGGCAGCTGTTTGAGCAGGCGGCAGAGCAGCGTCACATAGGGCAGGTCCTCAAACGCGACGCAGCTCAGGTCGAAATACTGCATGGCGTAGGCCAGACGGTTGGTGGGGATGCCGTGGCGCAGGCAGGGGATGGGTGCGGTCGTGTCTACGACGAGCGGCGGCTCGGGGCGCGCCTCGCCAATGTCGGACACGCGCAGGCGCGGCAGCGTGGCCATGGCCTCGGGCGTGTCTTCCGCCTCCTGCGCGGCACGCAGCGCGGCCGTGCGCTCGACCACGTCGGCCAGCTCGGCATCGGTCATGGCGTCGCGCTTGGCTGCCAGCTCGGCGGCCTCGGCACCCTCCGAACCCTCGGCGGCGTCCACCGGCACCAGCTCGACCAGTGCCATGTGATCGTTTTCCAGCACCAACTCGCGCAGCAGGTCCTCAAAATAGCTGCCGTCCAGCTCACTGCGCAGCTCCTCGTACACCGGGCCGTACTTGAGCGCCAGCGTCGCGGCGTCGTCATCGTAGAGCCACGTGCTCAGCGCGTCGCACGCAATGGCCACGCCGTCGGCGATACCGTAGTCGCGCTGGCGCAGGTCGTATTCGTTGCTGCTGATGATAGCTTCCAGGCGCTCGCGTGGAACGCCATGCTCGCATAGGTCGCGGCAGGCGTCCTGGAACACGCGGCGCAGCTCGCGCGCCACGCCGGGCTGCGCGTTTTGCAGCATGATGAGCTCGTAGGGCTGCAGGCTCTCGGCCGCGGTGTAGCTCACCACGTTGCCGCCCAGGCCGGCGGCCAGAATGGCCTTCTTAACCGGCGCTTCGTTGGAGCCCAGCAGTGCCTCAAACAGGATGTCCGCCGCGATCGTGCGCTTGCGATCGAGCGCACGGCCCAGCACAAGGCCCAGGCCCACCAGGGCGTTCTCGGGCGTGGTAGCCATCTCGACGCGCTTGTACTCGCAGGTCACGGGCGCCTGCACGCCCAGCGGATTGGGCGCCAGCGTGGACGGGTCCTCGCCGGCGGCGACGGCAGCGTCCATGCGGCGGCTCGCGGCACTCGGCTGCGACAGATAGCGCTCGTCCAAAAAGGCCAGGGCGCGGTCCACGTTCAGGTCGCCGTAAAGCGTGATGTAGGAGTTGGAAGGATTGTAGTGGCGCGCGTGCGTGTCCAGGAACTGCTCGTAGGTGAGCGCGGGAATCGCGCGCGGGTCGCCACCGCTTTCGTGCGCATAGGCGGTGTCGGGATAGAGCGCGGCGTTGACGGCGTCGTCCAACACGCTCATGGGATCGGACAGCGCACCCTTCATCTCGTTGAACACCACGCCGTTATAGCGCAGCGTGCCCTCGCGCAGTCTGGCGGCGCTGCCGTCGCCCTCGCCTTCGGCGCCCTGCGGCAGGTCCAGCTCGTAGTGCCAGCCCTCCTGCTCAAAAATGGTCGGCTTGGTATAGATGGCCGGGTTGAACACCGCGTCCAGGTACACGTCCATCAGGTTGTACAGATCCTGCTCGTTGGTGGTGGCAACGGGGTAGATGGTCTTGTCGGGGTAGGTCATGGCGTTGAGAAACGTCTGCATGGAGCTCTTGATCAGGTCGACAAACGGCTCCTTGACGGGGAACTTAGCCGATCCGCACAGCACCGAGTGCTCAAGAATATGGAACACGCCGGTGGAATCGGCCGGCGGCGTCTTAAAGCCAATGGCAAAGGCCTTGTTTTCGTCGTCGCACGCCAGGTACAGCAGGCGAGCGCCCGAGGCGGTGTGGCGCAGCACGTAAGCGTCCGAGTCGAGCTCGGGCACGGTCTCACAGCGCTCGACGGCAAAGCCGTGGCAGGTGGTGCCGGGTACCAGCAGCGCGGCGGCAGCGGCGCGCGGGTCGGTTGAGGTGGTGGGCATATGCAGTCTCCTTTGACGCCCCAGCGGGGGCGAATCGAGTCGAATCCTCGAGAGTATACCCATATGGGGCCGCGGCTCTGCGGCGAACTGAAGACGATGCCGGCGGAATGGGTAAAGGCCCCGCGTGACCGCCGCGCGAGCGTGGAAATTCGGACACACGCCAAACGAGAGTGGATATTCGGACGGACGAGCGAGGATTTCCGGATACCTATCGAACGAGAGTGGATATTTGGACGGAATTTGCTGCAAAAGCCCCAAAAACCGTCCAAATATCCACTCTCGATATCCGACCGTCCGAAAATCCTCGCTCGTCCATCACTCGCGTATCTCTCGTCCCTCATTCGTCTCTAATATGAGAGATGACAGGAAGATGAGAGAAAAATATGAGAGATAACTGAGCAGCAAAGAGACAGGCAATCATGGTATTGTCTCAATACCAATTGTTCTACCAGCAAAAATATGTATAAATGAAGCAAATGGTAGACATTCCATCTCTATCTATCCCTTATCTCTAAGCCGAGAGATAGAGAGATAGATGAGAGATAATTTCGAGAGATAACTGAGAGACGAGGGAAATCTATCCGCGGCATTCTCCGCAGAACCGAGCGAAAGGACGTGCAGATGAACGAAAACGAACTGACCGGTCTGCTCGAGTCTTTAAGGCGCATGGGCTCGGACGATTTTAACGTCGAGGTCAAGGAGAGCGCCACGACGCTTTCCCGCGACGTATGGGAAACGGTCAGCGCTTTCGCAAACACCGCCGGCGGCATCATCGTACTCGGAGTGAGCGAGCGCGCGGGTTTTGTCCCAGTTGCAAACTTTGAGACCGAGAAAGTGCTCAACCAATTCGTGGCGGGCATGGGCGATGCCGGCGGTCGCGGAAAGCTGGCCAATCCGCCCAAATACACCATTGAGCGCGTGGAGCTCCAGGGCACCGTGGTTCTGGTCATCACGATTGAGGAGCTCGACCCGTCGAGCAAGCCTTGCTATGTCATAGAGCGGGGCGCTCAAGGTGGCAGCTACAAACGCATCGATGACAAAGATGTTCCGCTTTCGTCGACCGAGGTTTTGGCACTGTCGTCATATGAACGGACGAGTCCTAGCGATCGCGATGCGGTGCCCGGCACGAGTGCGGGCGATCTCGACGAGTCGCTGGTCGACCGCACGATAGAGCGTGCCTATTCGTTGACGCCTCGAGCGATGCGCGGTGCGGCGGACAAGAAGACAAAGATGGAGCGTCTGAATTTCCTCGACTTCCGGGGCAATGTCACCAAGGCTGGACTCCTGGTTGTGGGCACCTACCCTCAGCAGTTCTATCCCAAGCTCTTCATTGACGTGGCTGTCCATGCGGGAACTCAGAAGGGCATGGCGGGGTCGCTGAGGTTCATGGACCGCACAATCTGTGAGGGAACGTTGGGCGAGATGATCTCGGATGCCGTCGCAGCCGTCGCCAAGAATTTGCGGCGAACCTCGACCGTCCAAGGCGTCTCGCGTGTCGACTCGCTTGAGATTCCCGAGGAGGTTCTGCGCGAAGCAATCGCCAACGCCGTAATCCATCGAGAATACGGGGATCGGTTCTGTGGACAATCGATCGCCGTCGACGTCTTTGACGATCGTGTCGAGGTGACGAATCCTGGCGGCCTTTACGGGGGAAAGACTCGCGAGAACTTGTTTGACGGCAGCTCCCGATGCCGTAACGCGACGCTTGTGAAGCTCATGTCGATTGTCCCGCTGCCGGATGGCGCAGGTTCGCCGGCTGAGGGCAATGGCTCGGGCATCCCGATGATGATCGATGCCATGCGCGCGCATGGTCTGGCCGAGCCCCTGTTCTGCCCGGGGTTCGATCGGTTCAAGGTCGTACTTTACCGTTCAAAGATCGAGCCGGTCGATCATGGCGGGGGCTTAATTGTGACGGCACTCAAACACTACGGCGAGCTGGGGACGCGTGAGCTGGCAGAACGCACGGGGCTTACAATTTCCCAGGTTAGGTCGCGCGTCAACGCGCTCATTGCTCAAGGCGAGCTTGAGCCCACGGCGCCGGCGACGAGCCGCAACCGCAAGTATCGACTGTCAGAGCGCGTGGAATAAATGCGTTAGTGGACGAGGCGACCCAACAATCGACCCTCAATTGGCGCCCACTAAGGTAAAGCGGTTGTTGCTCAGTCGACGGTGATGCTGAAGACTCGGCTTACGCCGGCATGGCCCCGAACCCGTCCATCAAGAACAGCCTAAGAACCAGCTTGATGACATATCCCGGTTTGACTTCTGCCGCGTCAAAGACGTGGCGCTCGGCGAGTTCGCTGCGGTATGCATAGATGTCGCGGATAAGGTCCGCGCCCGAAAGCGTAAACATGTAGCCTGCGTTCGAAAGCGCATTGGGTGCGGCGGGCAACTTGGCCATGCGGCAGAACGTTTGCAGGTCGGGCGCCATAACATTCTGGTAGTCGAGGTGGCCGTTGGCATCCTGTTCGGCAAGCTCCAATTGGCGCACAAAATCCAGCGCCGCTGCTAACACAAAGCTCGGTGTAGGCGCATTGACGTCCTGAGTGGTCGCCACAAGCCTGCCCGCCGCCTGCGTGACAAGCCAAGCGACCTCGCGCTGGCAGCGCACGGCCTTGCGCGTAACCGGCTTGATGGACGAAGAAGAAACGCTCCCCTTAGGCGGATTCGAAGCAGCCATAAGACCCTCCCATGAACAATCCGGCCCAACAAGCCCGGATGAAACACGTGTTACATCAGTATACAGGGGAGTTGGATGGCGGGGTACAAGCGCGCCAGCGGCAAACCGAGAGCATCAACGATGTGCCGATCGCGGAATGAGATCTCGTAATAATTGACTCTCGGCCATATTATTGAGGGGTATGACTCGTGTTCGTATGGTTGTAGGTGCTGGCGATGAACGACATTGACCTTGCTGTTCCGTTGATGGATGGACCAAGCTATGACCGTGCCTGCAGTCTCGTTCCTTCTGAATACGTTGAGGCATGGGAGTGGTTTCTGGGTGAGGAGCAGCGCGGCGGCGTTTGGGCCAGCCTTCCGCACCACACCAAGGAAGATAGCCCTCAGTATCAGTATCGTTTGAGAATTGGCTCGGACTTCTTTCCCGTAACGCGGGATTCAGGGATCTTCTGGCCGGGCCAGGATCGGGTGAAGCAAGATCCCAATAAGATCTTTGCGCTTTCGGTCCATAACTCTAAAAAGAGCTTCTACACCGATGTGCCTCCGCTCTATTTGGACGATGGTACGTGGGTCATTAAGTACTCGGTTCAAGCGCCGGGTACCGTTGGTTTTCGAGACCAGAATTACAACCGTAAAATGCTCAACTGCATGGAATGTGGCGTTCCAGTCGGAGTCATATTTGCAACCGAGGTGGGCTATAAGGTGCTCGGCCTTGCGTTTGTTGAGCGGTTCGAGCCCGAAAACGGATGGTTTGTTCTGCACGGTCCTGTTCATAAAGGCGGACCGGACCCTCGTTTTGCGCCCGACATGAGTTATCTGAAGCACATGCCCGTCGATATTGAGTTTGCCGGACAGGGTACGACCGACGACGAAAAGGTCCGCTATGCGTTAAGGCGCGAGCGATTGGGGCAGCAATGGTTCCGCAAACAGCTCGTTGCCGCCTATGATGGCCGTTGCGCGGTGTCGGACTGCGGCGTCAGCGAAGCTCTGGAGGCTGCACATATCGAGAATTACTCGGGACCCAAATCGCAGGTTGCCAGCAACGGCATTCTGCTTCGGCGCGATCTTCATTCCCTATTTGATGCTCACCTGATTTCGTTTGAGCCTGTTTGCGGCGAATATCGGCTGTGCGGATCGTACCTGCTGGATAAGACCGACTACGTTTCCTTTGCGGGTGCGACGCTAAGGCAGCCGAATGAGCGTCAGTGGCGACCCAATACGGTGTTTCTTGAGGCCTATCGCATTGAGTTCGATCGCTCGGAAAAGAAGCGTGAAAAGGCGGGGCTTCTGCCGTATTAGCGTATTTGGCTTTGGCATTCTTTGACAATCGTGTTGTTTGATCGGATCGCGTGGCGATGCAATATCGCGCCCACCCGCCGGTGCATGCTCTTCCTGATTTGTATAGCGAGAGGGGAGCGTGTATGAGCTGGCGAGGCGATATTGCGATGGGGAAGTACGGAAAACTGCCGTGTGCCCTTATAGACAACAATATGTTTCCGAGCGTAGAGGTTGATTGCGGGTCGTTTGTCGTCACCTGCCCTTGCTGCGGCTCGCAAATACCGTGTCTCGACATTCGGTTCATCGATGCGCGCGACAGACTCAGCGACGAAGTGAGAAAACGGACAGGCGTTCATATGCCGGTGTATCCGGAGAAATGCCCTGTTTGTGGCCTCGATATCGTGTACGACGCCGGCGACGAGGGATAGGTGATGCGGAGGAGTTGGCTGTGAGTGTCTTTTGCCTCTACAAATAAATCCCCTCACCGAGCTGCTTGTGGAACTCGGCGTGATGGTCGCGTGCCCAGGTAAAGAGCGCCTGGTTAAAGTCGGTATGCGTGGCCGGGACGCCAAAGACGCCGGCAACTTCGACGCGCACAAACTCCAGTGCCGGCAGCTTGTTGATGGCAGTGAGGGCAAACGGGGACGAGGGCTCCTCGAACAGATAGCGGCTGCCTTGCAGCGCGTCGCAACTGGTGCACGTGTTGCCGAGTGACGGGGCTTTGGAGGTTCGCGCGCCTACGGGCTTGTAGCCGCAGCGCTTATAAAGATAGTCGCGGATCTCGCCTGGCACGCAGCCAAGAGCGGGCACGATGGCGAGTGCGTTGGCGTTGGCCGTGTCGATGGCAATGTGCCCGGCTTCGTTGGACGCGTGCGCGATGGCGATGCTCTCGTCGTTATCGGCTCGATAGGGAATGCCGAAGGCCGCGACCGAGGTCTCTTTGTGACACTTCCAGCACTCGCGCTTGCCCAGTACTAGATATATATACGGCGCTGAGGGGTCGGATCGGTCAACACCGGGCAGCCACTCGGCAAAAGGCTCGGGGTTGACGCCGCTGGGTACATACCAGATCTTCTTGATCCGGTCCCATTTGGCGCCCAGCGCCTTGGCTTCTTCTTTGTGCGAAAAGGGGACATCGAGCTCGGTGCGCATGGCGGCTCCTTGGTGCTGCAGGTGCAAGTGGCTCAAGGATACCGCAGGGCACAGACATCGCGGCGTTTTGCCGAGAAGTTGCGGTGCGGACTGATTGGTTATGCCGATGGATAGATCGGCAAGTAGATGGTCGGCTTTTGGCTGGTTGGACGGTTGGAACTGCCGGCGGATTTGGCGACATAAAACAAAACAGCCCAGAGGCATAGCCTCTGGGCTGCGAACATTTGGTGGGCGTTAGAAGATTTGAACTTCTGACCTCTTCCGTGTCAGGGAAGCGCTCTCCCCCTGAGCTAAACGCCCGATCAAGGGTGCGCAAGTGCGCAAGGGATAATATAACGGAGCTTGAACTCGGTGGCAAGAATATTTTTTAAAATCGCTAACGTTGTGGAATCAAAGGGCTTTGTCGCGCCCATTTTAAAAGAGCTCGCTGCCGCGATTTGGCTATCGCATAATGCAAAGCCGTTGCGATGCCGAACCATGGAAGAGACGTCTGCGGAATTGTCCTACCGATAAGCGGACAAGCCCCCAGCTGGCGCCTTCGCCGTGGTAAGGTAAGCCGAATTGTTTCCAGGCTGTTTCGGGGGAGTGGAATGAGCAAAGAGTGTGTCGAGCGGGTCGAAG
This sequence comes from Collinsella sp. CLA-SR-H006, assembly GCF_040097075.1. Lineage (NCBI taxonomy): Bacteria > Bacillati > Actinomycetota > Coriobacteriia > Coriobacteriales > Coriobacteriaceae > Collinsella > Collinsella sp. CLA-SR-H006. The sequence goes on from NZ_JBBNPD010000005.1 coordinate 63,530, forward strand.
GCGCAGGGGCTTCGGTGCCGATGACCGATATATCGAACATAGATGTGCCCGAGGGCACCGATGAGCTCAGCCGCAACACCCGTCGCGCATGGCGCGACCGCCTGAACAGCGCTTCGACGCGCAAGATGATCACGGGCGTCTTGGCTACGCTGGTGGGCGGTTCGTTTTGGGGCTTCTCGGGCACCAGCGCGAGCTTTCTGTTCGATACCTACCACGTCGACACCTTGTGGCTTATGAGCGTGCGTCAGATTCTCGCCGGTCTACTCTTTATGGCCGTGGTTGTTACGCGCGACCGCGAGCGCCTGATTAAGCTCTGGACCACACCCGCCGATCGCAAGCAGCTGCTGCTCTTTACCGCCTTTGGTCTGCTGTTCAACCAGTTTTGCTATCTTTCGGCCGTGCGCCTGACGAACGCCGGAACCGCGACGGTGCTCCAGTGCCTGCAGCTCGTTATCATCATGGGCTACACCTGCGTGATCGATCGCCGCATGCCGCGTACTCGCGAAGTCATCGGCATTGGCCTGGCTCTGGGTGGAACCTTTTTAATCGCCACCGGCGGCGACCCCACCAGCCTGAATATCTCGCCGCTTGGCCTGGCAGCAGGTCTTATGTGTGCGGTCAGCGCCGCGTGTATGGCGGTGATTCCCGCCAAGATCCTGCCCGAATACGGCAGCCCCATCGTCACGGGCTCGGCAATGCTCACGGCGGGCGTGATCTCATGTGTCTTCGTGCAGCCCTGGGCGCATATGCCGGCACTCGACGCTGCCGGCGTCGAGGCGCTCGCGGTGTTCGTGGTTATCGGCTCGTTTTTTGCTTACATGCTCTATATGCAGGGCGTTAAGGACATCGGCTCGGTGCGTGCGAGTCTCATCGGAACCGTGGAGCCCGTCTCGGCGACCATCACCAGCGCCGTTATGCTGGGCACGGTGTTTTTGCCGACCGACCTTATCGGCTTTGTCATGATCATCGTGATGATGTTCCTCACGGTGTAGCTGGCGCCGCCACCAAGACAGAAAAGGTGTTGTGCCGCATTTTCGCCAATTGATGTCCGTGTCTGGAGTTTAGCTGTCGATGCTCAAAATGCCATAAACTAGTAACGTTATGGACTTTTTCATTGCGACTCAATTGCGAGGATTTCTTTATGGCTGGTAATCACTTTAAGGGTAGCGATAGCGGCCGCCCTGCAGTTCCGCCGCGTCCGAACGGGGCTGGTAAGGCCGGCACGCCGGGCGGCGCTGGACAGGGCGGTTCCGGTAAGCGCGTGTCCCCGGGCGAGACGGCGATGTTTACCGCTCTGTACGAGCAGTCTCAAAAGGCAAAAAAGACCGGCCGTGCAAGAGGGAATGTCTTTGCGGGCGGTGCAACCTCCACGTCGCAGCCGAGCGGGGCTCCTTCGGTACCCGCGAACAACGCAGGTGCTGCCAACGCCGCGAATGGCGCCGGCAACGTTAATGCCGGCAAGGCCGCCAACAATACTCCCTCTGCCGGTGGCGCGGGGCTTACGGGTAACCTTGGCACGATTTACACCGGCGCCTCCGAGACTGGCACGTTCGCCCGCCTGGATGATAGCTGTGCCGAGTTTGCGGGCTCGGGTTCCAAGGAAGATTATTACGATTTTGGCTTGAACTACGGTAGCGACGCTTCGTCGAGTTCGACCTCTGACGGTCTGGTCCGTCATCGCCATCGCAAGGGCGAGCGCAAAAAGCGTCACACCGGCGCCATTATTGCCGCTGTAGTCGCGGTGCTTCTCGTTGCGCTTGGCGCAAGCGGCTTTATGCTGCTTAACTCGGCAAAGACCGTAAAGAGTGAAGCGAAGGAGGCTGTCGAGATCGTCGGTGGCCTTAAGGACAAGGTCACGTCGGGCGATTTTTCGACGCTGCCTGACGACGCGAAGAAGATCGATGAGCTCTGCGACAGCATGAAGGCGGAGACCTCGAGCTCGCTGTGGACGGCGGCATCGTTTATCCCGGTGTATGGCAGTGACATCAACGCAGCCCGCACCATGATTGATGCCCTGTCCGATGTCTCGAGCAACGCGCTGGTTCCCATGGCCGATAACCTCTCGCAGGCCACGCCCGGCAAGCTGTTCCAGGACGGCATGATTAACGTGTCCGCGCTACAGGCGGTCGCCGATTCGCTTTCCAGCAGCTCGAAGGTGTTCAAGAGCGCCAACGAGAAGGTCCAGGGCATTGGCGATACTCATATTTCCCAGGTGACCGAGCTGGTCGATAAGGCCAAGGACGGCTTTGCCACCCTCAACGGTGCGGTTGACGCGGCGGAGAAGGTCGCCCCCGTCCTTCCCCAGATGCTCGGCGCCAACGGCCAGACGCGCAACTACCTTATGTACGCCATGAACAACGTCGAGATTCGTGCTTGCGGCGGCTTTGGCGGTTCGCAGGGCCTGATTTCGGTCACTGACGGCCAGATGTCGATTGGCGAGTTTGTTCCCCGCATTGGACTCAGCGAGGATGAGGCAGTCGAGAGCGTCGACGAAGAGGATGAGGCGCTGTTCGGCAACCACAGTAACCTGTACAACTCGGGCAATACCTATTCGCCTGATTGGCCCCGCAACTCGCAGCGTGTCGCCGCGCTGTGGAAGTCCCAGTATGGACAGGACGTTGATGGCGTCATCGGTATCGACCCGGTGTTCCTGCAGTATCTGCTGGGCCTGGTCGGTAATGTCTCGCTGCCCGACGGAACGGTTGTCGACGGCACCAACGCCGCAAAGGTCCTCATGCACGATGTGTACTGGAACTATCCGGTCGAGGAGTCGGACGGCATCTTTGCATCCGTCGCCAGCGCTGCCTTCGACAAGATCCTTGGCGGTATCGGCGATGTCGATGTTACGAAGCTTGTCAGCGCCGTTGAGCGCGGTGCCGAAGAGGGCCGTCTGATCGCGTGGATGAGAAACGATGATGAGCAGAATGCCATCAAAGAGACGGGCATTGACGCTTCGCTGCTCGATCCGGATGACCCGAGTGCCGATCCTGTTGCCGGCGTTTACTTTAACAACCTGAGCTTCTCCAAGCTCGACTGGTACCTGAACGCCGATACGCAGATTGGCCAGGGCATCAAGAACGGTGACGGCACGTGCTCCTATCGCATCACCGTTACCCTGACGAACATCATGACGCAGGAGGAGGCTGGCAAGCTGCCCGACTACGTTGCGGCGAGCGCACCCGATGCCGCGCGTGACGACGAGCGTCTGAATGTCTCGTTGTTTGCCCCGACGGGCGGCAACATTACTGATCTGACCGTCGAGGGCACCCAGTTTGGTCTTGGCGCCGCCACGTGGCATGGAATCCCCTTCTATTCGGGCACCGTTGACCTGCATGCTGGCGAGACGACGACGATCACGTATACGCTGACCACGTCGGCCGAGGCGGGGGACAAGCCGCTTACGCTGCGTCAGACTCCTACATGCCAGGCGGCTCGCGACAGCGCGTCGGCGTAGGGTTTTTCTGGTAGCGCAGATAATCGAGTACCATTTTGGGGCGGACAGGCAATCTGTTCGCCCCTCTTTTGTAAGGAGAGCGCATGAAGTACTTTGGCACCGACGGCTTTCGCGGTGAGGCCAACGTTGGGCTGACGGTAGAGCACGCTTATAAGATTGGCCGTTTTGTGGGCTGGTATTACGGCGCCAACCGCGAGCGCAAGGCACGCGTGATCGTGGGCAAGGACACGCGTCGCTCGAGTTATATGTTCGAGGCGGCGCTGGTGAGCGGCCTGGTCGCGAGCGGTGCGGACGCCTATATGCTGCACGTGATCCCCACGCCGGGCGTAGCGCATCAGACTGTGGAAGGCTGCTTCGATTGCGGCATCATGATCAGCGCGAGCCACAACCCGTTTTGCGATAACGGCATTAAGCTCGTCAACAGCGACGGCTTTAAGATGGACGAGGACGTGCTGGAGCTCATCGAGGACTACATCGATGGCAAGAGCGAAGTTCCGCTGGCCACGGGCAACCACATCGGTGCCACGGTGGACTACATGCAGGGCCGCAACCGCTACATTGCTTCGCTCATTGCAAGTGCGAACTTTTCGCTGCAGGGCGTCAAGATCGGTATCGACTGCGCCAACGGCTCGGCTTCTTCGGTGGCCAAGCCGGTGTTTGACGCGCTCGGTGCCGACGTGCGCGTGATCAACGCCGCGCCCGATGGCTTTAACATCAACGTTGACTGCGGCTCCACGCATATGGAGCGCCTGCAGCGCCATGTGGTGGAGCAGGGCCTGGACGTGGGTTTTGCCTACGATGGCGATGCCGACCGCTGCCTGGCCGTGGATGAGCGCGGTCGCGTGGTAGACGGCGACCAGATCCTGTACGTGTGCGGCGTGTATCTGAACAAGCACGGTCGCCTTTCGGGCGGTACCGTGGTGCCGACGATTGCCAGCAACTTTGGCCTGGTCAAGTCGCTGGAGCTTGCCGGTCTGAGCGCCGTGACCAGTGGCGTGGGCGACCGTCACGTGTATGCCAAGATGCGCGAGGGCGGTTACAGCTTGGGCGGCGAGCAGACGGGCCATACGATCTTTGGCGATATCGAGCGCACGGGCGACGGCATTATGACTTCGCTGCGCGTGATGGAAGTGATTCGTGCCGAGCGCGAGACGCTCTCGCAGCTCACGGCTCCGTGCAAGCTGCTGCCGCAGGCGCAGGTGGCCGTGCACGTGGCGGACAAGGACGCCGCGCTCGAGAACATGGGCGTGCAGAACGCCATCGCCGAGGCCGAGGCTGCGCTGGCAGGCGAGGGCCGCGTGCTCGTGCGCAAGAGCGGAACCGAGTCGGTTATCCGCGTGCTGGCCGAAGCCCCCGACCAAGCCGCCGCCGACGCCGCCATGAAGCGCATCGCCAACGCGCTCGAGGCTTTATAGCTACGCGGTTTTACCAAACCGCGTAGCTGCTCGACGCTGCAAACGGCCCCAAGCGGCAATCTGACGTTCAATTTCAAGGGCGCGACCAGAAGGTCAGCGCCCTTTCATTTCACGTCACCTTGCTCGCTTGGGGCCGTTTTCGCTGACGTTGCCAAGACATTAGCGTCAACGAACTAGTCATTGGGTACCTAGTTATTGGGTGAAAAAAGGGGACGCTGCGGATTGGTTCCGCGGCGTCCCCTTTGCGTTGGCGTGTCGGTTATGCCTTACAGCTCGTAGAGCGTGGTGAACTTGTCCTGCAGGTAGCTGCAGTAGTAGCGGGCATCGAACGCCATGCCGCACGCGCCCTTGATGAGCTCCGGCGCGTCCTTGGCGCGGCCCCACTGCCAAATGTGCTCGCCCAGCCAGGCCCGGACGGGCGCCAGATCGCCGCTCGCGCAGGCACCGGTAAGGTCGATGCCGTCGCGGCACATGGCCGGCACGAACATGGCGTCGTAGGCGCTGCCCAGTGCATAGGTGGGGAAGTAACCAAACGAGCCACCGCTCCAGTGTGTATCCTGCAGGCAGCCGCGCGTGTCGTCGGGAACGGGAATGCCCAGGTACTCGTTCATAAAGCGATTCCAAAGTGCGGGGATGTCCTTGGCCGTGGCCTCGCCGGCAAACAGCATGCGCTCAATCTCGTAGCGCACCATAACGTGCAGCGGATAGGTGAGCTCGTCGGCCTCGGTGCGGATCAGCGAAGGCTGCGCGATGTTCACGGCGTGGTAGAGCGTGTCCTCGTCGACGTCGCCGTAGACCTCGGGTGCGTGGCGGCGCAGTACCTCGAGCAGCGGTCCCATAAAGGCGCGGCTGCGACCCACGGTGTTCTCAAAGAAGCGGCTCTGGCTCTCGTGGATGCCCATGGAGGTGCCACCTTCCAGGCACGTGCGCGCATAGGCGGGATTGACGCCCAGCTCGTACATGGCGTGACCTGCCTCGTGGATGATGCTGAAGACGTTGGAGATACAGTCGTTCTCGTAGATGTGCGTCGCGATGCGCGCATCGCCCACGGCAAAGCCCTCGCTAAACGGATGCTCGGTAAAGGCAAGCGTGGTGTTGTCCAGGTTCAGGCCGACGAGCTTCATCAGGTCGAAGCTCATGGCGCGCTGGGCGGCCTCGGGCACGCGGGCGTGCAAAAAGTCGGCATCGGGCTGCTGGCCGCGCTCGCCGATGGCGTGCACGAGCGGCACGACCGTCGCCTTGACCTCATCGCAAAACGCATCGAAGCTCTTGGCGGAAAGGCCACGCTCGTACTGGTCGAGCCAAACGTCGTATGGGTCGCGCTTGGGGTCCATGAGCTCGGCCTGATGCTTAAGTTGGGCGACGATTCTATCCACATAGGGCTCAAAGCTCGCCCAGTCATTGGCCGTCTTGGCCTTGTGCCACACGGCGTCGGCCTCGCAGGTGAGCCTGGTCCAGGCCTCGGCCTCCTCGGTAGGAATAACGCTTGCCTCGCGCTGGTCGCGGCCGAGCACGCGAATCTCGTCGAGCAGCTGCGGGTCGTCTACGTGTCCGCCTGCAACCGTCTCGCGCGCTAACGAGCGTACGAGCTCAACGGACTTCTCGCTGGTCAGTAGCTTGTGATGTTCGCCGGCAAGTGTGCCCATGGCGTCGGCACGGGCGGTAGCGCCGTTGGCAGGAGCAATCGTCGCACCGTCAAACTCGGCAATCTTGAGCAAGTACTCGCGAGTCCACAGCTTGCCCTCGAGTTTGCGGAACTTTTTGACGGCCTTGTCGACTTTGGCGGCCTTGACGCTCTTGGCAGCCTTTGCCACGGCGGCCTTGGCCTTCTTATCGAGTTTCTTTCCCATACCGCATCCTTAATCTCGCAGGCCGAGCGCCGCAGGCGGGTGCACGGCCAGTTTGCACAGCTACCTGCCTTGTACCCAGCGCGAACAAAACGGAACGCGGCGATGTGCTCGCGAAATGTGTTATCCTATAGCCCAATGCGTTGACGGAGAGGGTTTTGCCCGCCGTGTCGCCGGCAAGAGAGGGAAGGTCATGGGCTGCAAGCCTTCCTGCGGTGGCAAGGGCCAAGCGTTCACTCCCGAGCAGCGACCTCAACGGGCGCGCGGCCAGTGGCAGCAAAGCCTTAGTAGGGAAGCCGTGAGCCTCGCGACAAGAGGCGCAGAGTGGGCGCGGCGGGCCAGACATCCGCCGGGTCAAACAAGGTGGTACCGCGGAATTTAACCGTCCTTGGGCAATGCACATGCCCGAGGACGGTTTTTTGTTACCGAACCGGGCCGCGCATCCGCAGCATCGGGCAGCGTCAGCCGTCCCGGAGCGCGGATGCGCGAGAGACGAAAGGGAAGACATGAGTCTGATTGATGATCTGGTCAAACTCGAGGAAGAGGCCAAGGAGCTCGTCACTAGCGCCGACGACGCCGCCAAGCTCGAGGCTGCGCGCGTTGAGCTGCTCGGTCGCAAGGGCCGTATCACCGGCCTGATGCGCATGATGGGCAAGCTCGCCCCCGAGGATCGTCCCATGATGGGCAAACGCGCCAACGAGATGCGCCAGCTGATTGAGGGTATGCTCGACGAGCGCACCACCGAGATGAAGGCTGCCGCCCTCAAGCACACGCTCGAGCACGAGGCCGTCGACATCACGCTGCCGGGCATCCGTCCGCAGATCGGTCACCAGCACCTGATCAAGCAGATCATCGAGGAGGCCGAGGACATCTTCTGCGGTATCGGCTACACCGTCGAGTCCGGCCCCATGGTCGATACCTCCTACTACAACTTCACCGCGCTCAACGCGCCCATGGATCACCCGAGCCGCTCGGCTCGCGACACGTTCTATGTGGTCGACAACAACCCCGGCAGCGTCGCGCATCCCGAGGCTCACGCTCACGGCGAGTCCGACGTGCTGCTGCGCACCCAGACCTCGGGCGTGCAGATCCACACCATGGAGTCGCAGAAGCCGCCCATTTACATGATCTGCCCGGGCACCGTCTATCGTCCCGACACGGCCGACGCCTGCCACCTGCCGCAGTTCAACCAGATCGAAGGCCTGGTCGTCGACGAGGGCATCACCTTTGGCGATCTTAAGGGCACGCTCGACTACTTTGTTAAGTGCATGTTTGGCGAGGACCGCAAGACGCGTTATCGCCCGCACTTCTTCCCCTTCACCGAGCCTTCCTGCGAGGTGGACGTGAGCTGCCACGTCTGCGGCGGCAAGGGCTGCAACTTCTGCAAGCACAGCGGCTGGATCGAGATCTTGGGCTGCGGCATGGTCGACCCCAACGTCCTGATCAACTGCGGCATCGACCCCGAGAAGTACACCGGCTTCGCCTTTGGCATTGGCGCCGAGCGCGTCGCTGCCCTGCGCTACGACCTGCCCGACCTCAGAACGCTCATGACAGGCGATATGCGTTTCCTGAATCAGTTTTAAGCTGACCTGTCCCGGCGGCTTCCCGAGCCACCGCACCTTGCCCCTCAAACCGTCGCTTGCGTACCCAAGTACGCGGCGCTCCTCTTTCGGGGCAATCTGCGGCACCTCGGAAACCCGTCTCCGTAGCTGGAGTTTTCCGTCTGTTTATTGCAGACGTTACAGATGAAAGGAGACCAGTTAGATGCGTGTTTCTTACGACTGGCTCAAGACCATGATCGATATTCCGGAGGATCCCAAGACCCTTTCGGACGAATATATCCGTACCGGCACCGAGGTCGAGGCGATCGACACCGTGGGCGAGTCCTTCGACCACGTGGTAACCGCCAAGGTGCTTACCAAGACCCCGCACCCCGATAGCGACCATATGTATGTGTGCTCGGTCGACGTGGGTGACAAGAACCTCGACGCCGACGGCAACCCCGCTCCGCTGCAGATCGTCTGCGGCGCGCAGAACTTTGAGGCCGGCGACCACATCGTCACGGCCATGATCGGCGCCGTGCTTCCCGGTGACGTCAAGATCAAGAAGAGCAAGCTTCGCGGCGTCGTGTCCATGGGCATGAACTGCTCCGCGCGCGAGCTCGGCCTGGGTGGCGACCACTCCGGCATCATGATCCTGCCCGAGGATACGCCCTGCGGCATGCCGTTTGCCGAGTATGTGGGCTCGAGTGATACCGTGCTCGACTGCGAGATCACGCCCAACCGCCCCGACTGCCTGTCCATGATCGGCATGGCCCGTGAGACCGGCGCCATCTTCGACCGCGATTTCCACGTTGAGCTGCCCGCCATCAAGGCGGAGACCGGCCGCGCGACCGACGACGAGCTTTCGGTCGAGATTGCCGACGAGGGCCTGTGCGACCGCTACGTCGCCCGCATCGTGCGCAACGTGAAGGTCGGCCCCTCGCCCGACTGGATGGTCAAGCGCCTCAACGCCCTGGGTGTGCGCCCGCACAACAACATCGTCGACATCACCAACTATGTGATGATGCTCACCGGTCAGCCGCTGCACGCCTTTGACCTGGACACCTTTGCCGAGCGCGATGGCCATCGTCGCGTGGTGGTTCGCGCCGCCCAGCAGGACGAGAAGTTCACGACGCTCGACGGCGAGGAGCGCGTGCTCGACGCCGGCATGGGCCTCATCACCGACGGCGAGCGCCCCGTGGCGTTGGCCGGCGTTATGGGCGGCATGGATTCCGAGATTGAGGACGATACCGTCGATGTGATGGTTGAGAGCGCCTGCTTCAACGCCGGTCGCACCTCGCACACCAGCCGCGACCTGTCGCTGATTTCCGACGCCTCCATCCGCTTTGAGCGCCAGGTCGACGAGACCGGCTGCGTGGATGTCGCCAACGTTACCTGCGCGCTCATCGAGGAGATCGCCGGCGGCGAGGTCGCTCCCGGCTACGTTGATGTGTTCCCCGCGCCCAAGACCATCGACAGCATTAAGCTGCGCCTGGCCCGCGTGCATGCCATCTGCGGTGCCGACATCGAGCCCGACTTTATCGAGCGTTCGCTCACCCGTCTGGGCTGCACCGTCGAGCGCGACGGCGAGGACTTTATGGTCACTCCGCCGAGCTTCCGCCCCGACCTGCCGCGCGAGATCGATCTGATCGAGGAGGTCCTGCGCCTGTGGGGCATGGGCCGTGTGACGGCGACCATCCCGGCTGCCAAGAACCACATCGGCGGCCTGACCCGCGAGCAGAAGCTCACCCGCAAGGTCGGCGAGATCCTGCGCGCCTGCGGCCTCAACGAGACCACGACCTTTGGCTTTGCCGCCCCGGGCGACCTGGAGAAGATCGGCATGTCCACCGAGGGCCGCGGCTGCCCCGTGGTGCTCATGAACCCGCTGGTAGCCGAGCAGACCGAGATGCGTCGTTCGCTGCTGCCGGGCCTGCTGCAGTCCGTGGCCTACAACGAGGCGCACGGTACGCCCAACGTGCACCTGTACGAGGTCGGCAGCCTGTTCCACGGTCGCGAGAACGCCAGCCTGCCCAAGGAGACCAAGTCCGTGGCGGGCGTGCTCTCGGGCCAGTGGAGCGAGCAGTCCTGGAACATGAAGTACCGCAAGCTGCGCTTCTTCTTTGGCAAGGGCATTGTCGAGGAGCTGCTCGCCCAGCTGCGCATCGAGAAGGTTCGCTTCCGTCCCGTCGAGGGCGAGGGCTACGCTTTCTTGCAGCCGGGTCGTGCGGCCGAGGTTCTGTCCGGCGGCACCGTGCTGGGCTGGGTCGGCGAGATTCACCCCGAGGCGCGCGAGGCGATGGGCATCGATGAGGTCGTCGTTGCCTTTGAGCTCGATTTGGACAAGCTGATCAAGGGCGCCCGCAATCAGGAGAACTACCGCGAGTTCTCGCAGTACCCGGCTGTTGAGCACGACCTGGCTATCGTGGTCGACAACTCCGTGACCTGCGAGGACCTTGAGCGCCGCATTACCAGTGCCGGCGGCAAGCTACTCGAGGGCGTGCGCCTGTTCGACGTCTACCGCGATCCCATCCGCATCGGAGCGGGCAAGAAGTCCATGGCCTTTGCGCTTACGTATCGCTCCGACGACCACACGCTCACCAGTGAAGAGGTCGAAAAAGCGCACCAGAAGATCGTCACCAAGGTGTGCAAGGGCGTAAACGGCGAGGTCCGCGGCTAGGATTTGCGCCGGGTATAGGCCAGCGGTGGCTGCCGCCGAGTCCTACGTGACTGCTATGCTCGATATAAGGCGCTGCTGAGCCTGCATATATGACACGCGCATTACATAACGGCGTGCTGCTTTGTCGGCAGTGCGCCGTTTTGCTATGATAGCCCGCGGCGTGTTACGAATCTGACATTACGTAACACTGGAAAGGTGATTCAAGCGGCGTTGCAATTCCGTGCGCCGATAACCGGGAGGCGTACATGCACATTCCAGATAATTATCTGTCCCCGCAGACCGATGCCGTCATGGCAGTGGCGATGGTGCCCGTTTGGATCCACTGCATCAAGAAAGTGCGCGCCACGCTCGATCGCGAGCACATGGCTTTCCTGGGCATCTGCGCCGCGTTCTCCTTCCTGCTTATGATGTTCAATGTGCCGCTGCCCGGCGGTACCACAGGTCACGCCGTCGGCGGCGCGCTCATTGCACTGCTGCTAGGCCCCGAGGCCGCGGCTATCGCTGTCTCGGTTGCGCTGGCGCTGCAGGCGCTGCTGTTTGGCGACGGCGGCGTTCTGTCCTTTGGCGCTAACTGCTTTAACATGGCCTTCGTGCTGCCGTTTGCCGCTGCTGTCGTGTTCCGTGCGCTCAACAGCCGTTTGCACGACAAGAGCTGGGGCACCTCGGTTTCGGCCATCGTAAGCGGCTGGGTCGGCCTGTGCCTGGCGGCCCTGTGCGCGGCAATCGAGTTTGGTATTCAGCCGATGCTCTTTACCAACGCTTCGGGTGCGCCACTGTACTGTCCCTTCCCGCTGTCTATTGCTATCCCTGCCATGATGATTCCGCATATGCTGGTTGCCGGCGTGGTCGAGGGCGTGGCGACGGCCGCCATCTACGGTTTCATTAAGAAGACGGCGCCGAGCATTATTGTCGGGCCCGAGGCCGTCGATGGCCAGCTTGCTGCCGAGGGCACTGCCGCCAAGAAGACTTCCCTGATTCCCACGATCATTCTGGTCGCCGTGCTTGTCGTGGCTACGCCGCTCGGCTTGCTTGCCACAGGTGACGCCTGGGGCGAGTGGGACGCTGAGGGCGCCGCGACTGCCGTTCAGGAGGCTGGTGACGACAGTCTGCAGGCTTCGGTCGGCCTCGATAATCCGACCTTTGCCGACGCTCTGCCTACGGGTGATTACCTGCAGGCCTATTCCGAGGAACAGGGTCTTGGCTTTGCCGGTCAGGCTGCCATGTATATTCTGTCCGGCGTGATTGGCGTGGCGGTGCTCACCATCGCATTCCGTCTGATCTCGCTGACGGTTAAGGAAAGCGGTGCTCATGGCAATAGCCGAGCTGCCTAGCTGGCTTGCGGTCGAGCAGCGTTACGAGCCCGTGGGGGCTCGGCATCGTGTAATGCAACAGAATGTCCTGCACCTGGCGAGCCTGCTTGAGCGGGTTCGCCTTGGTGGGGGCGCGCACGAGGGCGGGTCGATGGTCGACCGCGCCCTTTCTTGCGTTTCGGCTCCGGTGCGCTTGGTGGGGATGTTCGTCTGCGTCCTGTGCGTGTGTCTGACACAGAGCCCGCTGTACCTCATGTTGATGGCGGCTATCGCGCTGGTGCTCGTTGCCGTGCGCCCTGTACGCGGGCTGCGCGCGACCTTTGTGCCGGCGCTTGGCGCTGCGGGGCTCGCAGTGGTCCTGGCGCTGCCTGCCCTGCTGCTGGGCGCTTCCGCTACGGGTGCCATGCTCAAAATTGCGCTTAAGACGTTCATTAACGTGTCGCTCGTGCTGGGTGTTTCGTGGACGCTCACCTGGAACCGCATGTCGGCGGCGCTCAAGACGCTACATCTGCCCGACGAGGTCATCTTTACGTTTGATATGGCGCTCAAGCACATCGAGGTGCTGGGCCGAACGGCGCACGATCTGACCGAATCGGTCATGCTGCGCAGTGTGGGTCGCGCGCCTGAGGGGTTTTCGCGCACCGACTCGGTCGCGGGTATCATGGGCATGACCTTTATCAAGGCGATGGAATGCAGTCATGCGATGGACGAGGCCATGCTCTGCCGTGGGTTTGCCGGCGTGTATCCGGCGCCTGCACGGAGCGGTTTTGGCTGGCGCGATGCGGTTTACGCGGCCGGCGTGGCGCTGCTGGCAGTGTTGTGCGCCGTGCTGTAGGCGCTGCTGGTTCCGGCTGGGGATGCAAATGGGGAAGGGCGACGTTTTGACGATCGATATGAATAGTGCGGCGGGCACGAACGGTGCGGGCGGCGCCGAGGTCGCGCCGCTCATCGAGCTGCGCGACGTGGTGTTCTCCTATGCGGGGCATACGGTTGTCGATGGCGTGTCGCTGCAGGTCGATCGTGGTGAACTCGTTGCCCTGCTCGGTCCCAACGGCTGCGGTAAGACGACGATTATGCGTCTTATTAACGGCCTTGAGTTTGCGGACGCGGGTGCGTACCTGTTCGACGGGCATGCGGTCGATGCAGCATATCTCAAGGATTCCGCGACGGCCCAGCGGTTCCATCAGCGCGTGGGCTTTGTGTTCCAAAACGCCGATGCGCAACTCTTTTGCGCCACGGTGGGCGAGGAAGTCGCGTTTGGCCCGGCCCAAATGGGGCTGCCGGCAGACGAGCTCGAGTGTCGCGTCCGCGATGCCATGGAGCTGTTCCAGGTTGCCGATCTGGTCGACGCCTCGCCCTATCAGCTTTCGGGCGGGCAAAAGAAGCGCGTGGCGCTGGCTGCGGTGGTGTCGATGAACCCGGATATCCTGGTGCTCGACGAGCCTACCAACGGACTTGACGAGGACTCGTGCGACATCGTGGTCAACTTTCTACTGGCCTATGTTGCTGCCGGCAAGACGGTCTTGATGAGCACGCATCATCAGGATTTGGTGCGGCGCCTGGGCGCCCGCGCCATCTATATCGATCGATATCACCATGTGGTCGAGGCGCCGGTGTCGTCGTATGGAACCGAGAGCGGCGCTGCGGAATAGTTGCTGCGTAGAGCGTGCGTAGCCGCCCGCGCGGCTTTGCCATGATGGTATAGTTATCCAGGTTTTTATGGGGGTGGCTATGCCAAGCTGGAACATTCATATCGCTCAGACGGAGCGTTTGCTGGAGCGCACCGGTGCGCTTGCCAATAGTGTGCGCGACCGCAATGCCTTTTTGTTTGGCTGCGTGGTTCCGGATATCTTCGTGGGCTATATGGTCCCTGGCATCGCTGACCCCATTCCGTATCGCATTACGCACTTTGCAAACCCCGAGCCTATCCCTAAGCCGCGCGAGCATGAGTTTTGGGATACCTATGTGGCGCCGCTGCTTAACGGCGCACCCGCGGGCGAACCCGCCGAGGCTACCTCGATTGTCGAGGAGCGCGAGCGACTGAATCGCGTGCACTATCCCCAGCGCTACAGGGATGCCGAGCCGGTTGTCGGTCCCGGCGCTCGTGAGTTCTCGCTTGCGTCCGAGGACGTGGCGCAGTCGTTGCTCGATTTGACATTGGGTGTCTGGTCGCATCTGGTGGCAGATACCGTATGGAATACGCGCGTGAATCAGTACCTGGAGGCGCACGGCGGCAAGCCGTGCGAGGAATTCCGCATTAAAAAGCAAGGCGACTTTGACTGGTTTGGCAAGACGCTCGGCATTGTTTCAATTCCGCGCGCGACCGATCGCCTGTATACTGCGGCGACGCGTTTTGGTCAGTATCCCATCCATAAGGAGTATGTGCTCAAGACCATCGGCGTTATGCACGAGATTGTACGCGAAAACCCCGGCGAGCCCGATCATCCGCCGTATCGCTTGCTAACCGAGGACTTTTTCGATGCAACGTTTACCGAGGTCATCGAGCTGACCGAGGCGGGATTTGCCGCCCGCGTCGCATCACCCGGTGCGCCCGCTCTGCCCCTGATCGCTAGCTGCTAGCCGGCCGGCTTGACGGTGAACGGCTCATCCCAACTGACTAACAGCTCCCGTCGCAGGGCGTAAACACGGCAAACGAGCTGCACATTTCATAGCATGCCATAAGCAGCTGGTTGCGTGTCATGCCGTGCAGGAGGCATCGACGTACAGAAAAAGGGCCCGGAAGGCGACGCCTTCCGGGC
The DNA here is from genome assembly GCF_040097075.1 of Collinsella sp. CLA-SR-H006. NCBI lineage: Bacteria > Bacillati > Actinomycetota > Coriobacteriia > Coriobacteriales > Coriobacteriaceae > Collinsella > Collinsella sp. CLA-SR-H006. The sequence continues at coordinate 78,533 of NZ_JBBNPD010000005.1, forward strand.
CCTTTGCAATGCAAATGTGCTTGCAAGTGCGTTTTAGCGCACCTGAGCGACGTAAGCGACGTTGGTCGAGGAGACCTTGTCCTCGAGCTGGACGCTCATGCGGGGGTCGCCGGCGGTGGCGACGGTCAGATCGCCGGCCTCGACGTAGCCGAGCTCCTTAGCGGTCTCGATCGCCTTGACGATCGTGCCGTTGACGGTGCCCTGGGTAATCTCGGCCTGGTGCGGGATGACGCCCCAGTACATAATCATCTGCTGGACGGCCCACTCGTGGCGGGAGAACGCGCAGATCGGCATGTTGGGACGGAAGTGCGAGATCAGGCGAGCGGTACGACCGGTGGTCGTCGGCACGGTGATGCACTTGGCGCCAACGGTGGTAGCCATGTTCACAGCGGACATACCCACAACGTTGTTGACGACGCGGGTGCCGTGAGCGTCAGCCGGAACCTCGAGCGGAGCGTGAGCCGGGAGGTACTTCTCAGTCTCGAGAGCAATGCTGGCCTGCATCTTGACGGCCTCGACCGGGTACTTACCGGCAGCGGACTCGCCAGAGAGCATAACGGCGTCGGTGCCGTCGTAGATGGCGTTAGCAACGTCGGCAACCTCGGCGCGCGTCGGGCGCGGGTTCTGCTGCATGGAGTCGAGCATCTGCGTAGCGGTGATAACGGGCTTGTAGGCCGCGTTGCACTTGGCGATGATCTCCTTCTGGATGTGGGGAACGAGCTCGGGCTTGATCTCGATGCCCAGGTCGCCACGGGCGACCATGATGCCGTCGGAAGCCTCGAGGATCTCGTCAAAGTTCTCGACGCCCAGGGCGCACTCGATCTTAGGGAAGATTGTCACGTGCTCGCCACCGTTCTCGCGGCAAAGCTTGCGAATGCCGCGGACGGACTCGCCGTCACGGATGAAGGAAGCGGCGATGTAGTCGATGTTCTCGGTCAGGCCAAAGAGGATGTCCTGACGATCGCGCTCGGTGATAGCGGGCAGCGAAATGTTGACGTTGGGCATGTTGACGCCCTTGCGCTCGCCGATCAGGCCGTCGTTCTTAACGACGCAGGTCATGTCCTGGCCGTCGACGGACTCGACCTCGAGGGCAACCAGGCCGTCATCGATCAGGATAAGGGAGCCCTTCTCGACCTCGGAGGGCAGAGCCAGGTAGTCGAGGGAGATGTGCTCAGCGGTGCCGTGGAAATCCTCGGACGTGGGCTGGGCGGTGACGACGATCTTATCGCCGGTCTTGACGGCAACCTTCTTGCCATCGACCAGAAGGCCGGTGCGGACCTCGGGGCCCTTGGTGTCGAGCAGGATGCCGACGGGCAGACCGAGCTCCTTGGAAATACGACGGACGCGCTCGATGCGACCGTGGTGCTCGTCGTAGGATCCGTGCGAGAAGTTAAAACGGGCGACGTTCATGCCCGCCTTGATCATCTCGCGGATGGTCTCGTCGCTATCGCAGGCGGGACCCATGGTGCATACAATCTTGGTGCGCTTGTACATTCAGACCTCCATCTGACATCGTCTTGCGCTGATAGATAAACCATAAGAAATAAAACTGAGATGATTATAACGAAATGCCGACCGAATACCCCAAAAAATCGACCGTATGCCGAATTAGAAGTTCATTTTTTGCGAATAAACGGTATATGCAAAAACTTTACCAACCGTTCTAACCGCTGCTATCTGGGCGATATTTCAGTTTGATGATGCACCGAAGAAAAAACGTTTTATCAATGTCGAACATCATACGGTCTGCATCGTTGCACTCGAGCCGTGTTTCCAATTGGAATGTTTTGGCTAGACGCGCCGCTTTGGGGTACCATAGCTCCACTATCAACTGCCGCTCAGCACGGCAGCCTTGATGAGCCCTTGCCCTTCTCCTGGGAATTATGATCGGGCATCAATCTGCTGAGTGGCCCGAATCCCAGGAGGGGACTCTATATGCAAAAGGAATACCTGTCCGCCGCGGCGGAGGTACTCAGCGACCAAGGTGTCGATGAGGACCTCGGCCTGAGCAACGACGAGGCGTCGTCGCGCCTCGCCAAGACAGGCCCTAACAAGCTCGAGGAAGCCGAGAAGACGCCGTTGTGGAAGCGCTTCTTTGAGCAGATGGCCGACCCCATGGTCATCATGCTGATCGTTGCCGCCGTCATCAGTGCACTCACGGGCATGGTCAAGGGTGAGGCGGACTTTGCCGACGTCGCCATCATCATGTTCGTCGTTATCGTCAACTCGGTGCTGGGCGTGGTTCAGGAGGCCAAGAGCGAGGAAGCTCTCGAGGCATTGCAGGAGATGAGCGCGGCGCAGTCCAAGGTTCTGCGCGACGGCAAGCTCGTGCACCTGCCGAGTGCCGAGCTCGTGCCTGGCGATGTGATCATGCTCGAGGCGGGCGACTCCGTCCCGGCCGACTGCCGCGTGCTCGAGAGCGCCACGATGAAGATCGAAGAGGCTGCACTCACCGGCGAGTCCGTGCCTGTCGAGAAGCATGCCAACGTGATCGAGCTCGCCACCGGCACCGACGACGTGCCGCTCGGCGACCGCAAGAACATGTGCTACATGGGTTCCACCGTGGTGTACGGTCGCGGTCGCGCCGTCGTGGTCGGTACCGGTATGAACACCGAGATGGGCAAGATTGCCGGCGCCCTGGCCGAGGCCAAGGAAGAGCTCACGCCGCTGCAGGTGAAGCTTGCCGAGCTCAGCCGCATCCTCACTATCATGGTTATCGTCATCTGCGTCGTCATCTTTGGTGTCGACATCATCCGCCACGGCGTGGGCAACGTTCTTACCGACCCGACCGCCCTGCTCGATACCTTTATGGTTGCCGTCTCGCTCGCCGTCGCTGCCATCCCCGAGGGCCTGGTCGCCGTCGTGACCATCGTGCTGTCGCTTGGCGTGACCAAGATGGCCAAGCGCCAGGCAATCATCCGCAAGCTCTCTGCCGTCGAGACGCTCGGCTGCACGCAGACCATCTGCTCCGACAAGACCGGTACCCTTACCCAAAACAAGATGACCGTCGTCAAGCACGAGCTCGCCGCACCTAAGGAGAAGTTCCTGGCCGGCATGGCGCTGTGCTCCGATGCCCAGTGGGACGAGGAGCTGGGCGAGGCCGTGGGCGAGCCGACTGAGTGCGCGCTCGTCAACGACGCCGGCAAGGCGGGCCTCACTGGCCTGACTGCCGAGCACCCGCGCGTGGGCGAGGCCCCGTTCGACTCGGGCCGCAAGATGATGTCCGTGGTCGTCGAGACCCTGGACGGCGAGTATGAGCAGTACACCAAGGGCGCGCCCGACGTGGTGATCGGCCTGTGCACCCACATCTACGAGGGCGATAAGGTCGTTCCGCTGACCGAGGAGCGTCGTGCCGAGCTCGTGGCCGCCAACAAGGCCATGGCCGACGAGGCCCTGCGCGTGCTGGCGCTGGCAAGCCGCACCTACACCGAGGTCCCGGCCGACTGCAGTCCCGCCGCGCTCGAGCATGACCTGGTCTTCTGCGGCCTGTCCGGCATGATTGACCCGGTTCGCCCCGAGGTCGCCGACGCCATCCGCGAGGCGCATGACGCCGGTATCCGCACCGTCATGATCACGGGCGACCACATCGACACCGCCGTGGCCATCGCCAAGCAGCTGGGCATCGTCGCCGATCGCAGCCAGGCCATTACCGGTGCCGACCTCGACCGCATGAGCGACGAGGAGCTCGACGCGCACATCGAGGACTACGGCGTGTACGCCCGCGTCCAGCCCGAGCACAAGACGCGCATCGTCGAGGCCTGGAAGTCGCGCGACCAGATCGTCGCCATGACCGGCGACGGCGTCAACGACGCCCCGTCCATCAAGCGCGCCGACATCGGCGTCGGTATGGGCATCACCGGCACCGACGTCACCAAGAACGTTGCCGACATGGTGCTTGCCGACGACAACTTCGCCACCATCATCGGTGCCTGCGAAGAGGGCCGTCGCATCTACGACAACATCCGCAAGGTCATCCAGTTCCTGCTTTCGGCCAACCTTGCTGAGGTGTTCTCGGTGTTTATCGCCACGCTCATCGGCTTTACCATCTTCCAGCCGGTGCAGCTGCTGTGGGTGAACCTGGTCACCGACTGCTTCCCCGCGCTCGCGCTGGGCATGGAGGACGCCGAGGGTGACATCATGAAGCGCAAGCCGCGCAACGCCAAGGACGGTGTCTTTGCCGGTCACATGGGCCTGGACTGCGTGGTCCAGGGTCTGATCATCACCGTGCTGGTGCTGGCGAGCTTCTTTGTGGGCGTGTACTTTGACATGGGCTACATCCACATCGCCGATATGATCGCCGGCAATGCCGACGAGGAAGGCGTGATGATGGCGTTCATCACGCTCAACATGGTCGAGATTTTCCACTGCTTCAATATGCGCAGTCGTCGTGCGTCGCTGTTCACCATGAAGAAGCAGAACAAGTGGCTGTGGGCTTCCGCCGCGCTGGCACTGGTGCTGACGGTGATCGTGACCGTGCAGCCGACGCTTGCCGAGATGTTCTTTGGCCCCGTGACGCTTGAGCTCAAGGGCGTTCTTGCCGCGCTGGGCCTGGCCTTCCTGATCATCCCGCTGATGGAGATCTACAAGGCGATCATGCGCGCGGTCGAGAAAGAGTAGGTCGAAAGGCCATCCTTCCCACCGGCCCGACCGCCTGCGGGGTTTCTTCTTCGCTGGTCCTCGCGCTTCGCGCTGCGGGATCGCTCAGAAGAAATCCCTCCCGGCGGTCGGGCCTTCGGATAACCTCTCGGGACCATAAGCTGAGGGAAAGTGTGTGAGTCGGTCGAGCAATTGCTCGACCGACTCTTTTTTGTGGGTAAAATACCTGCTCAGTTGTGATTTGTGGTGCTGGGAGGCGCTTGTGGGCAAGGCTAAGGCTAAGGCGAAGAAAAAGACGACGGGGGCGCGGGCTAAGCGCGATCGTCGTCGGAAGCTCGCGACCGAGGCTCCCGTATCTGCTGAGGAGCTGCTGGCAAGCGTGCCGGGGCTTGACGCGCTGCAGGACGTTCCGGCGTTTGATGACCTGCCAGTCGATGAAACCCAGCAGACTGCCTTTGATGATTTCTGCGCACATGCTGAGGAGCCCGAGCAGATGCAGCTTGGCGCCGTGGTGCGCTTAGATCGCGGGTTTCCGCTGGTGGTGACGGCCGACGATACCTTTCGTGCCGAGCATGCCGTGGGGTTTGCCAAGTCGCGCGGCGAGGACGAGGTGCTGCTGCCCGCCGTGGGCGACCGTGCGGCGGTGCGCCGCGCTCCCGGGCACGATATGGGCGTGATTGAGTGCGTTCTGCCGCGCCGTACGAGCTTTGAGCGTTGGCGCGGCCGTGCCCGCGGAGAGCGTCAGGTGCTCTGCTCCAACGTGGATAGCGTGCTGATCGTGCAGGCGCTCGGTGCCGGTGAGGTGCTGCTCGACCGCGTGGCGCGCTCGCTGGTGTTGGCGCTCGACTGCGATGCCGAGCCGGTGGTGGTGCTCACCAAAGCTGACCGCTGCGATGCCGAGGAGCTCGAGCGCGATCTGGACCGCGTGCGCCGCCTGGTGGGTCCGGACGTGCGCGTGATCGTGACGTCCTCTGCTGAGGGCCGCGGCCTGGACGAGGTCCGTGTCTGCGTGCCTGCCGGGAGCTGCGCCATGATTCTGGGCGAGTCGGGTGCCGGCAAGTCGACGCTGCTCAATGCACTGCTGGGCCACGATACGTTGGCGACTGGCGGTGTGCGCGAACGCGACGACCAGGGCCGTCACACTACCGTCGCGCGTGTGATGGTGGCGCTGCCGGGCGACGCCGGCGTGATCGCCGATGCCCCGGGCCTGCGCAGCCTACCGCTCGTGGGTCACGAGCGGGGTCTGGCGCGCGCCTTCCCCGAGATTGTCGAGGCATCGCGCGCGTGCCGGTTTGGCGATTGCACGCATACCCATGAGCCGGGTTGTGCCGTTCGCGAGGCCGAGGACGCCGGGCAGATCGACAGTCTGCGTTTGGAAACGTTCCAAAACCTGGCGTCATCCATGCGCGTGAGTGCTCAAATGCTCGATCCCGATGTCCATCTGTAATTGATTTTTCCTATGACAGCCGTCTCCCAACTGTTCGGGAGATGGCTTTTTTGCTGCGGAAAAGCCTCGAAACATGCAGTTTGCTGACGTGCTGGCCAAAACCTTGCCACGAGCTTGACGGGCTGGTCAGCTTTTGGTCAGCGATTGGTTTGGCATCGAAAACCAAGATCGCGATTGCGCCGCTTTGCGCTCTGACCGCCCAGACAATGGTGGTACGGGCATTCGCCCGGCACTGCCATGAGAGGAGCGGCCGTGAACAAGAGCAAGCGCATCGCCATCAGTCTGGTCGCGGGCGTGCTCGCTGCTCTGCTCTGCATGGTTTACGGCTCGTCGATCCGCTCGCAAGCCGAACAGGTCCAGGCTGAGACCTTGGCCAAGTACGGTGGCGATCGCGTCGAGGTATGCGTCGCGGCGCGCGATATCGATGTGGGCGAGACCCTCGATGAGACCAATGTCATAACCCAGGAATGGCTGACGAGTCTGCTGCCGCGTGACGCGGCGACCGAGCTGCGCCAGGTGCGCGGCGACGTGACGACTTCGCGTATTCCCAAAAACGCCGTGATCTGCAATGTCTACACCAAGGCCGAGAGCCACAAGCTCGAGGTGCCTAAGGGCAAGGTCGCCGTTTCGGTGGCGGTCGATGCCGAGCACTCGGTCGGCGGTGCCACGGGCGTGGGCAGCTATGTGGACGTGTACGTGCAAAAAGATGGCGTAACCGATCGACTGTGCGGCGCGCACGTGATCGATACCAGTGAGAATTCCGGTGCCACGCGCGAGGGCAAGATCGAATGGGTGACGCTGGCGGCTGACCCCGAAGACGTCAAGGAACTGCTGGGAGCCTCGGGCAAGGGAACGGTCAGCTTGACGATTCCCGCCACGGCGCGCGGCAAAAAGAGCGGAGGCGACGAGTGATGAAGGCGATCTGGCTTGCGTGCTGCGCGTGCGGCGATTACGGGCTGTTGCAGCAGGAAGTCGAGGGCCGTGATGCGGGTGCACAGGTGCTTCGCGTGGGTGACCTGGACGGGCTGGTTTCCATGGCGCGGGCGTTTCCGTCGCGCCGCGGGGCTGCCATCATCGCGGCGTCTCTGTTTGATATCGAAGATGTGCGCAAGACTGTTGCGCGCCTGACGGCCGAAGGCCGCGTGAGTCGCGTGGTCGTGTTGATAGAAGTGCTCGATCCGTCGGATATCGAGGGACTGTTTCGCGCGGGGGCGACCGAGGTCATCGCTGCGCACAGTACATGCGGCAACGGGCGCGCGGGCGAGGGAGCGGTTGATTCCGATCGGCGCATGACGATTGAGCCCGATGCTTTTGTTGATAGGGAACCCGGGGCGCCTCGCGCTACAAGAGGCCCGCGTGTTGATGATTATGGAAAAGCGGAAGCCGAGCATGGTCGGCGCCCCCGGAACCCCCTTGTATACGATGACGCTGGAGGGCCGGCACAGCATGCTGGCGACTCCCCGGCTGTAGATATGGGATACGTGCACGGCGTGAATCTGGCGGATGAACTCGACGAAGTTGAGGGCTTTGCCGGGTGCGGCGAGTTGTCGCTGATGCAGCATGAGCAGATTGCACAGAACGAGCCTGCCTTGCAGACCGAACAAGCCGCCATGCCGGCTTGGACGCAGCGTGTGGTTGCGGCGGGGGAGACGGGGACGCTGTCGCCGACGCCCGCCCCGCCGCCTCCGATGCCGCCGGCAGACGCTGCCGCTCCGCAGCATCGAGCTCCGGTCATCTGCGCCATTTCGGGTTCGGGCGGTTGCGGCAAGTCGACGATCGTTGCCACCATGGCACACACATCGTCGCTGTTGGGCTTGCGTGCCGCCGTGCTCGACCTGGACCTGATGTTTGGAAACCTTTACGACTTGTTAGGCGTCGATGCTCCGCGCGATATGGCGGCACTTATCGAGCCGTCGGCGGCGGGCGCGCTCACCGAGCCGGATATCGTAGCCACATCGATGCGCGTGGCGCCGGGCGTTACGCTCTGGGGTCCCGTCGCGGCGCCCGAGCAAGCCGAGCTCATGGCACGTCCGGTGGAGCTATTGCTTGATGTCCTGCGTCGCGAATCCGACGTGGTCTTTATCGATACCTCGGTCTTTTGGGGCGATGCCGTGGCGGCTGCGGTGGCGGCGAGCGACCGTTGCCTGGTCGTTGGCGATGCGGCGGTGTCGTCCGCGACATCGGCGTCGCGCGTCATTGAACTGGCAAGTCGAGTAGGTGTGCCGCGCACGCGCATGAGCGCCGTGTTCAACCGGTTCGGTGCGCGCGGGGCAGACGAGGACGTCGCCATGCGCTTTGAGATTGCCTGTGCGTTGAGCTCCAAGATTCGTATCGCCGATGGCGGGCAGGATCTCGCCGCGCTCATGGCGTTTGGGCGCGCTGACGAGGCAGTGGGGCAGACCAGCGCTTTTGCGACCAGCGTGCGCGAGGCCACGCGCGAGATGCTCGTGGAACTGGGATGCGCCGTCGGCCCTTGGAGCGATATGGTCGCCGACCGTGCAATGCGCACCGAACGCCCGCGTATTCGCCTTCCCTGGTCGCGCGAGGGTGATCAGCGATGAGCCTGCAAACGAGGATTAAGGCTGCTGGCGCTGCAGCGGCGGCAGCGCCTGTAGATGCGGGGCGTCGCCGCGCGGTGAAACGACGCACCAAGCGCGCCGTGATGGACCGCATGGGTTACGACGAAGTGGCGCGTATCAGCGCCTATATCGACCCGGCACTTGCCCGCTCGGAATTGCGTCCTGCGGTGGAGGCGGCGCTCAATGTTGAGGAGCCGACCGATCTCGCGACGCCCGAGCGCGAGACTATCATCGACGAGATTTTGGATGACGTGGTGGGCTTGGGGCCGTTGCAGCCGCTCATCGAGGACGACACCGTTACCGAAATCATGATCAACGGCTGCCGCTCGGCTTTCTTTGAACGCGGCGGCGTCTTGTATCCCATCGAGCATGCGTTTGAGGATGATGAGCAGATCCGGGTGCTTATCGACCGCATCATCTCGCCACTTGGCCGCCGTATCGACGAGCGCAGCCCCATCGTCAACGCCCGCCTCAAAACGGGCTATCGCGTCAACGCGGTGATTCCGCCTGTGGCGATTGACGGACCGATTCTCACCATCCGAAAGTTCTCGGACCGTATCTGCTCGCTGGACGAGCTTGTGGGGCTGGGGTCGCTGCCGCTTTGGTATGCGCAGCTGCTGTCGTGCGCGGTGTCGCTGCGACAGGACCTGGCGGTTGCGGGAGGCACGGGATCTGGTAAGACCACCCTGCTCAACGCGTTGTCATGCGAGATCTCCACCGGCGAGCGCATCGTGACGATCGAGGACTCTGCCGAGCTCAAGTTTGCGCATCATCCGCACGTGGTGCGTCTAGAGGCGCGCGAGGCTTCAATTGAGGGCGAGGGCGCGGTGACGATCCGCGACCTGGTGACCAATGCCCTGCGCATGCGCCCCGACCGCATCGTGGTGGGCGAGGTGCGCGGTGCCGAGTGCTGCGACATGTTGCAGGCCATGAACACGGGCCACGACGGGTCGCTCACCACACTTCATGCGGGCTCAGAACAGGAGACCGTGGTGCGTCTGACGTTGCTTGCACGTTATGGCATCGATCTGCCGAGCGAGCTCATCGAGGAGCAGATTGCCATGGCGCTCGACGGTATCGTGATGTCCGAGCGCCACGCCGATGGCAGGCGTTTCGTCTCCTCGTATTCGGGGGTGCGTCGCGCCGCGTCGGGCGGCGTAGAGCTCGAGCGCTATGTGACTTTCGATGCCGCCGAGCGCACCTGGACGCTTGACCGCGAGCCGCCGTTTATTGCAGAAGGCCTGCGGTCGGGGACGCTCACACAAGAGGAGGTGGACGAATGGAGGTCGCTGTGCCCCTCGTCGTAGGGGGTTTGGCAGGGTTTTCTGTTGCGACGGCGTGCGGGGCGGAACCTCGTGTGCCGCAGGTGCCGCCGGCGGAGCTGGCGCGTCAGGCGCTCGAGACGGCGGCAGAGAAGCTGCCGCGTGAGCTGGTGGAAAACGATCTGCTGAAAAAGATCGCCCGTTCGTGGGCATCGCTGGCTCCGGCGCATCGCCTTGGCCTCGTGATCGAAGATGCTTCGGGGCGTTTGGCGTTTCTGCTGCTATCGAGCGGTGTCTGCTGCGTTTTACTAACGATGGTGTCGTTATCGCCCCTCGGATTTGCCTTGGGACTTGTTGCTCCGATTGCCGCTGGCGCCGCTCGGGATGGCTTTGAGAGCCGGCGCGAGCAACACGATGCAGAAGAGGCCATGCCCGAGGCGTTTACCGCACTTTCCATGTCGCTTGCCTCGGGACATTCGCTGGCCCAGGGCATGCGCTTTGTGGGCGCTCATGCGCAAGAGCCGGTGCATACCGAGTTTTTGCGGGTGGCGGCGGCGATCGATTGCGGCATCTCGGCGACCGATGCGCTCGATGACTTGCTCGTGCGCATCGACGCCCCCGGTCTTTCGCTTGTGACCTTGGCGCTTAAGGTGTCTCAGCGCACCGGTGCTCCGCTTGCCGACTTACTGTCCGAGGCGTCGAGCATGGTGGGGGAGCGCATTGAGCTCAAGCGCCGCCTGGATGTCAAGACGTCGCAGGCTCGCATGTCTGCGCATATGGTCGCGGCGATGCCGGCGGGCATGTGCGCGGTGTTGGCGCTGCTTTCGGCAGATTTTCGTCGCGGTCTTGCGACGCCTGCCGGCGCGGGCGCTGTGGCGCTGGGTCTTGCCCTCAACGCCGTTGCCCTGGTGGTTATCAGGCGCATTATGCGGGTGGAGCTGTGAGCGCCCTGGTTGCAGTTGCGGCTTGCCTGTGCGCTCTGAGTGCATTTGTCGCGACGGGTTTGGATCGGGCGGATGCACGCAAGATCGCAGAGGCCTGCAAGCGCGAGGCGGTGCTGGTCGCTGCCGCGGGTCGCTCGGTGGTCGATGCTCTGACCGCGCGAATGAAGGGCGCGGTTGGAGCGGGCGGCCCGGCGCGAGTATCGCTCGGCGAAGTGTCCGAGATGATCGATGTTGTGCGCTTGGGTCTTTCGGCCGGTCTTTCGTTTGATGCGGCGCTTGAGATTTTCTGCGCCAACCGCCGGTCAGTGCTGGCTCTTCGACTTGAGCGGGCCTGCATGGCATGGCAGGTGGGCGTGGGCACGCGTGAGGACGAGTTGTTGGCCGCCGCACGCGACCTGGACGTGCGAGCGCTCGAGACCTTTGCCATCACGGTGGGGCAGGCGCTCGCTCTGGGTGCCCCACTTGCCGAGACACTGGCCGCTCAAAGTCGCGAGATCCGTGCGGCTCATCGCGCCGCGGTCGAGCGCGAGATCGAGCGTGCGCCCGTCAAGCTGCTGATTCCCACCGGCACACTCATCTTGCCGGCGTTGCTTCTGTCCATATTGGGCCCGCTGTTGGGAGCAGGCGGGATGATGTAGGGAGGAATACATGAACACGATGACTGACGTTGCTGGCAAGGTCTGGAGCTGGGCTGTTTGCCAGTCAATTCGCGCTCGCCAGCATGCCGGGGAGCTGCTGCAGGAGGAGAGTGCGCAGGGCACCACCGAATACGCCATCTTGGTCGGCGTGCTCGTGGTGATCGCCATCATTGCCATTGTCGCATTTAAGGGCAAGGTCCAAGATCTATGGAACGCTATCAGCGAGGGCATCAACAGCCTGTAGAGGGTAGGCGGCCTGTCGGCGCACTGCTGGTGTTTGCCTGTGTGGTTGTGGCGGTGGCAGTGGCGGTTTGGGGGCTAAACGCCGCGCGGCAGCAGCGTCCTGGGGCCGCCTTCGATTCGGGCTCAGATTCGGCGGTGGCGTCTCAAAAAGATGAGATGCGAGATGCGGACGATTCGGATGTCGCTGTCACGGCGCAAACCTTTCTGCGGATGCTCGACAAGCGGTCTGGCACTGCGACGGATTCGCCTGAGGACAACGCGATTGCGGTCCGGCTTGCATGGTCCGAGGACCGACCGATGACCGAGGCAGCGGCGGATATGTTACGCGCCTACCGCGAGGTGCCAACGGCCCAGCTCGCCCTGAGCGGCTATCTCGATATTAAGGGTAACGTATGGGGCGCCATTGTGCGCGATGGGCGCGGCTGGGTCGATATGGTGACGGTTGCCGCGGATACTGGCGATGCTTCGTGTCGTCTGCGCGCGGTGCGCCTGGCCCCGCAAACAATAAGCTCAAAGGAGGGGTCGTGAAATGCATGACGTCCTGCGCGAGGAATCTGCCCAGGCGACGGTCGAATACGCCATCGTCACGGTGGCGCTGTTATCGATCGTGCTGGCGATTGCGGGGCTTTGGCGTGCTGGCACCGATGGGCACTTGGCGGCGCTGGTTGAGCGGGCGGCATCCCATGGCGTTGCCTCGACGTCGGTTATCGACGCCGCTGCGGGCGCTAAGGACATCGCGTTGTATTGATATCGCGCGCGAGGACCGGGCGCAGTCTACGGTCGAGGCTGCTTTTTTGCTGCCGACGTTTCTGATGCTCATTCTTCTCGCACTGCAACCGGTGTGTTTGCTCTATACGCGCGCGGTCATGGAGTCTGCCGCTGCCGAGACCGCGCGGCTCATGACCACGACGACGGCGGAGGACGACGATCTTAAGGAGTTCACCCGCCGCCGGCTTGCCGCAGTGCCCAACGTTTCGATCTTTCATGCCGGCGGGCCGTTGTCGTGGGATATCGAGCTTGGCCGGGCCGGTGCGGGTGGTGTCTCGTCCGTGTCCGTTTCCGGCGAGGTCAAGCCGTTGCCTGTGATCGGTGCGTTTGCGCAGGCTATGGGTGGTACCGCCGAGGGCGGCTACGTTGAGCTCAAGGTCGATGTCTCGTATCAATCGCGTCCCGAATGGCTGGAGGGAGATTATGATTCGTGGATTGCTGCATGGGATTAAGCGTTTCTGGTCTAGATGCGTTTTGACGCGCCGTCCGAGCTGCCATCGCAAGCGAGGCGGCTTTATGGGCCGCGCCGGTATCGACCTGTTTATCGAAGACGGTGCCTACACCACGCTTTCTTCTGCCGTGGTCATCCTAGTGGTGCTCACGTTGTTGTTTTCGTCGACCGCGGCGATATGGAGCATGTCGCGTGCCGGGGATACCCAGGTGGCGGCCGATAGCGGCGCGCTGGCGGGTGCCAACGTGGTGTCGTCCTATCACACGGCTGCCACGGTGGTTGATGCGAGCATCTTGAGTCTGGGGCTAGCGGGGTTTGCCACAATCGGGACGGGCCTGGTTGCCATTCTCATCCCAGGTGCCGAACCAGTTGCCGGCAATATGGTCGACACCGGGATTGAGATCATTAAAACGCGCAACAAGTTTGCCAAAAGCGCATCGGAAGGCTTGCAGAAAATCGAGACGGCTCTGCCGTATCTGATTGCCGCGCGTGCCACGCAGGCGGTGTCGGCGCAGGATACCGATAGTGTGGCCTATACCGGTACGGCGCTTGCCGTGCCCAGGACATCCGAGTCGGACTTCGCTGCGCTCAAAGGGTCAGAGATCTCGACCGATACCATTAAAGACACATCAGATGATTTAGAGCGTGCGGCCGAGGAGCTGCGGAAGGCTTCTGAGGACACGGCGAAGGCTAAAGAGCGCGCTTGGCTGGCGGATTGTGGCGGGTCTGACAAGGGCTCGGTCAGCAGCTGTTCTTGCATGTGGGAGCGTGTGAAAAGTCTAACGGATCTCTCTGGTGCTCAAAATCCGCATTACGCTTCGAGCGTTACGTGGGAACCGCAAGTGGCGCTCGATCGCGCGAAGGCCTACTATCGCCAGCGCCTGGCAAATGAGAAACCGCTTGGCGAGGGTCCGGAAAAACAGGCAGATTCTGCTGCACGAAAGGTGTTCTTCGCTTATGCGGGCGAAGAAGTCGAGCGGGCATATATAACTGAAAAGGACGGCAAAGTTTCCGCCCGCATCCCTTTCCTTCCGCGAAATCCAGATGAGGCGCGGACGACTGAACTCTATACCGATGCGCGTTGGCCCACGAGTGAAGTAGATAAAGTTACCTATTTGCATTATGGGACTGACTGTCCAAATTACAAAAAAGGAAAGCCGGGTGGGCTGGCATCCGTCGCAGATTTTGACGGTCACGAAACGTGTAGCGAATGCCATTTCGGTGTGTCGTCTTTAGGGTACGTTGCGATTGCAACGACTTCTGTCGAAAGGGGCTTCGAGTACCACTTCGATAAGTTCAAAGAGGCTCTGGAAGACTACGTCGAATGCCGCAACAAAGAACTCGAACTTGAGCGTCAGACCGAGGATGAGGCCGACCGTGCGGGCAATGCGTTTGACCAGGCCATTAAAGCGCTTTCCGGCGAGCGCCCGCGTATCGCCCCACCTGGCCGCAACGGCGTGGTCGCCTTTGCAGTTTCGGGTGACATTACCAGCCCCGATCAACTTAACTCCTCGTTTAACGCGGCAGTCAGGCTTGGCGATCGCGGTGCTATCTCTGCCGCGGTGCTGGCGTCCGATGAGGCGACGGCGCAAAACAACGTGCTTTCGCGATTTTTCTCGACATTGAAGGAACGCTCGGGCGGCGTTGCCGGCGTGCTCGACGGCGTCATGGATGTTTGGGGACGGCTACTCGTGGGATACGGTGATATCCAAGGCTCAGCCGACGAACTTATGGACGAGATGATTAAAGGCCTAGGAGGGGGCAGCGGCGCGTTGGGCTCCATCGCATCGTGGCTCGGCGATACCGTTTCGGCGTCCGTGGCGGCGCTGGGTTTGGAACCGTGCGACTTGCGCCTGCGAAAGCCGGTGCTGACCGATTCCGCCAATATCATTAAGAGTCCGGGGTCTGACATTGCGGGTCTCTCTCAAGCGCAAGACAAACTGCGAAGTATTCCGTTGGGCGTGACCGATCCCAAGGCGCTTTGCGAGGCGTTGGAATATCAAGTCGAACGCACCATTAGCGGTACGGTGTTCACACTTGCGGAGATTCCTCTGCCCGGCGGCGGCTCCATCCCGCTCACCGTCGATGTCGCCACGCTGGTTGGCGCTCTGGGCGGTGGGTCGTAATGAGTATCCGCATGCGTCTGCGCGAGGAGCGCGCCCAAGCGACGGTGGAGATGGCAGTGGTTACGCCCGTTTTGCTGGTGCTGGCACTCATCGTGTACAACGTCATGATCTTTGCCAGCGCTGTCGCGCGCTTCGACCGCGTGGTGCCCGACATCGTGCTAGCGCATGCCGTGGCGTCGGAGGGGGAGGGCGACGAAAGCTCTGCCGATGCCTCGGCGACGGTTCAGACTCAAATTCTGAATGCCATGGAAGGCTATGACTTACAGATCGAAGTGTCGAGCGAGCAAGGCGCGAAGGCATCGGATGGTGGCCTGCTCTCCCTATCCGGTACGTTTAGGACCTACACCTGCACCATGCACTATGAGCCGTGGCCGACTTTTCTCAGCATCGCTGGCGTTTCGCTGGGGGCGCCGACAACGTTGTCGCACGAGCGTGCGGTGACGGTCGATCCATGGCGTCCGGGGGTGGTCATGTGACCGCGGTCTCGTCCTACATCGTCTACGCGCGGGCACTCAACAGACTGGGTTGGACGCCGGCCGAGTTTGTGGTGGCGGAGTCGTTTGTCGTGCGCCTGCGCGGCATGCTGGGACGGCGTCCGGTTGCCGCCAACGGCCTGCCGCTCGTCATGGCGTTTCCACGCTGCTCTTCGGTCCATACGTGTTTTATGGCCTATCCCATCGACATCGCCTTCATCGATCGCGACGGCAATATCCTCGCGCGATACGAAAACGTTCGTCCTTGGCGCATGTGCTCCCACCCATGCGCCTGGGCCGCACTAGAGCGTCCTTCAATCATTGTTTCGACCCCTGCTCTCCAACGCGTGCCGGCTTAAGAATTGGCGACTGCGGACTTTCGTCATACGAAATTTGGTAAGATGGAGGAGAAGATGCATGGATGTTGAGATCCATCCGAACGCCAAAAAACACTTGACGGAAAAGCAAGTGCTAGGTGCCTGGTTCGCGGTTACTGAGTGCATTCGCCGCGAGCCGGAGGACGAGCCGCCGAGATGGCTTGCCATTGGATGGCTTCCAGACGGACGAAGCGTGGAGCTTGTCGCGGTCGAGCTTGTCCGTGGGTGGCTTATCATTCATGCCTTGTCTCCAGTCCAGAAGAAATTTTGGCAGGAGATTGAACAGGCTCGGCAAAGGGGTCGATGATGGGCAAGACGTATACGGCCGCTAATGGTCAGGTTGTAACGGATGAAATGATTGACGCGTGGTGCGAGTCGTACGAGCGCGGAGAGTTTCCGGATGGCGAACACACCGTTGGTGGGATCGTGCGTGGACGGCCCCCGCTCTCAGGTGAGGGGACGGCAACGCTGTCGGTCAAGATTCCTCTGGGAATGAAGGAGGCCATTCGTCGACGGGCGGCTGCCGAGGGGATGACGCCAAGTGAGTTTGCCCGTGCGGCTCTGAGTGAAAAACTTCTTGCTGCCGGCTGATGCCTCTGACGTGCCGATTTATAGAACCGAGGCTGTGCTCAAAAACTTTTTTAAAATTCTCGGTTGACCGGAACGCGTCCTTGGTTATACTAATCAAGCCTTGAAACAAGGCACAACTCAAATGGCTGGGTAGCTCAGTTGGTAGAGCAGAGGACTGAAAATCCTCGTGTCAGGGGTTCGATTCCCTTCCCCGCCACCTTGAATTGACTAGGACCTCTGCAAAGGGGTCCTTTTCTTTTATACAGCCCCCACATGGAATCGAACCCCGTGAGGGCGCGGAGCTGAGTAAACGCGTAAGCGTTTGCCAGCGCAGCTCGCAAGGCGCGTAAGCGCCACAGCGGTCCGTCCGCGCAGCGCGCGGACGCGATTCCCTTCCCCGCCACCTTGAATTGACTAGGACCTCTGCAAAGGGGTCCTTTTCTTTTATCGAGGGCTCTGCGGAAACTGCGTCCCGGAATTTGGCTTCAGAGTGGGATGCGTTTTCCGGCGCTTACTTCCGACGTGCGTGCACATCTCGGGCCCGCCCGCTCAGACATTCCTCCCGCTTTTGCGCCACTTTACAGACCGTTCGGTCGTCTGTCCGCACGCGCGGGTATACTCAAAACGATACTTTTCCTATGCAATACGATGCAGGCTCGGCCTGCACGATCCGAAGGGGGCAGTGATGGAGAGGATACTCGGCGTTAATCTCTCTGGCTGGTTTATTCCCGAGCCTTGGGTGACCCCGTCGCTATACGCGGCGACCGGTGCATCCAACGCGGCCGAGCTGCAGGAGGCCATGGGCACCGCCGCCTATAACGAGCGCATGCGCCGTCATTACGAGACGTTTGTGAGCGAGGACGATTTCCGTCGCATGGCGCAGATCGGCCTCAACGCCGTGCGCCTGCCGGTGCCTTGGTATGCCTTTGGCTCACAGGAGTCCGATGCCTCCTACATCTCGGTTGTCGATTACATCGACCGCGCGATTGAGTGGGCTGCCAAGTACAACATTCGCGTGCTGCTTGACCTGGCGACTGTGCCCGGTGGCCAGGGCGATTCCAACGATTCGCCCGCCACGCCGGAGGCTGTTGCCGAGTGGCATTCGTCCACCAACGGTCGTCATGTCGCACTCGACGTGCTCGAGCGCTTGGCCGATCGCTACGGCGAGGCCGAGAGCCTGCTGGGTATTGAGCTGCTGGATACGCCGCAGATGAGTGTCCGCAAGAGCCTCTTCACCATGACGGATGGCATTCCTGCTCACTACCTGCGCAATTTCTATCGCGATGCTTACGAGCTCGTCCGTTCGTATATGCCCGAGGATAAGATCGTCGTTTTCTCGTCGTCGGGGCATCCCAGCGAGTGGAAGCATTTTATGCGCGGCGCCAAGTACAAGAACGTCTACATGGACCTTCACCTGTACCATTACCGCGACGAGCATGCGCTCGACATCACGAGCCCCCGCGGGCTGACGACGGCGATTTCGCGTAACAAGCGCGAGCTTAAAGAAGCGATTTCAACTGGGTTCCCCGTGCTGGTGGGCGAATGGTCGGGCGCGGCGATCTTTGCCAACTCGTCGGTTACGCCCGAGGGCCGCAATGCCTACGAGCGCGTGTTTATCGCCAATCAGCTGGCTTCGTTTGCGCCGGCTGCCGGTTGGTTCTTCCAAACGTGGAAGACCGAGAAGCGCATTGCAGCATGGGACGCCCGCGCGGCGCTCGGCACGCTCGAGCGCGGCATGATTGAATAGGTTGATATGACGCAAAACAGCGCCCATACGGGCAAACTCTATGTGGTCGGCACGCCCATCGGCAACCTGGGCGACCTGTCCCCACGCGTTGGCGAGGCCTTTGCCGCCGCCGATGCCATCTGCTGCGAAGACACGCGTGTGACGTCAAAGCTGCTGATGCATCTGGGCATTTCCAAGCCGCTTGTCCGTTGCGACGAGAATGTGATCGCCAGCCGCGCCACCGGCCTGGTCGACCGTCTGCTGGCGGGGGAGACCCTCGCCTTTGCCTCGGACGCCGGCATGCCGAGCGTGTCCGATCCCGGCCAGGCGCTGGTCGAGGCGGCGCGTGAGGCCGATGTGCCCGTCGAAGTTGTTCCCGGGCCCTCTGCTTGCGTCACGGCGCTCGTTTCGTCCGGCATTCCCTGCGAACATTTTTTCTTCGAGGGCTTTTTGGGCCGAAAGCACGGCGACCGCGTGCGTCGTTTGCAGCGCCTTGCCGTGGTTCCCGGCGCACTCATCTTCTACGAGTCTCCACATCGCATCGTGGCGACGCTCGAGGCCGTGGCAGAGGTTTTTCCCCAGCGTGAGGTTGCCGTCTGCCGCGAGCTCACCAAGCTGCACGAGGAAGTCTTGCGCGGGCCCGCTGCCCAGCTTGCTGAGGAGCTGCGTGCTCGCGGCGAGGTAAAGGGCGAGATTGCGCTGGTCATCGCGCCGCCGAGCGAGGATGAGGAGGCCGGTATCGTGCCGGTTGGCGCCGCGGCAGCGGATCCCGACGAGGCCCTGCGCGAGGATATCCGCGCCGCGCTCGAGGAGGGGGAGCCCGTGTCTGCGGTGGCCAAGCGCCTGTCTCAGAAGTATTCGCGCCGCAAGCGCGATGTCTATGCCATGGTGCTCGATATGCAATAGATGGAGGATATCCAGCCCTTGCGCTAGAATCATCCTCTGTATGCAACGTTTTTCTGGAGGACAAACCCCATGGATCAAAGCAAGCCTTCGTTCTTTATCACGACGCCCATCTACTACGTCAACGCCGATCCGCACCTGGGCACGGCTTATTCCACCATCATCGCCGACGTTCAGGCTCGCTATCGCCGCTCCGCCGGCTATAACGTCAAGTTCCTGACCGGCATGGACGAGCACGGCGAGAAGGTCGCCGAGGCCGCAGCCAAGCACAACATGACGCCTCAGGAGTGGACCGACAGCCAGGCTCCGCACTTCAAGGAGCTTTGGAACAAGCTCGAGATCTCCAACGATGACTTCATCCGCACCACCGAGCCGCGCCAGCACCATGCCGTGCAGTACCTGTGGGAGCGCATGAAGGAGTCCGGCTACCTGTATAAGGGCAGCTACGATGGCTGGTACTGTGTGCCCGACGAGACCTACTTCACCGATACGCAGGTCCAGAAGGGCGACGAGGAGTACGGCAGCGTCGGCCAGCACCTGTGCCCCGACTGCCACCGTCCGCTGGAGCGCGTGCAGGAGGAGTCCTACTTCTTTAAGCTTTCCGCTTTCCAGGACAAGCTGCTCAAGCTTTACGACGAGCACCCCGACTTTGTCGAGCCTGCGTTCCGTATGAACGAGGTACGCAGCTTTGTCGAGGGCGGCCTTAACGACCTTTCCGTGAGCCGCACGAGCTTTGACTGGGGCATTCAGGTCCCGTTTGACGAGGGCCACGTGACGTACGTGTGGTTCGATGCGCTGCTCAACTACATGACGGCCGTCGGCTACGGTGTGGACACCGACGAGGCGCGTGCCGAGCTGGCCTATCGCTGGCCCGCGCAGTTCCACATCGTGGGTAAGGACATCATCCGCTTCCACTGCGTCATTTGGCCCGCCATGCTCATGGCCATCGGCGAGGCCCTGCCCGAGCACGTCTTTGCCCACGGCTTCCTGACCGTGCGCAATGCCGAGACTGGCAAGGCCGAGAAGATGTCCAAGAGCCGCGGCAACGCCATCGCTCCGCAGGACGTTATCGACATGCTGGGCGTCGAGGGCTATCGCTACTACTTCATGACCGATGTGGTCCCCGGCACCGACGGCGCCATCAGCTTCGATCGCATGGAGCAGGTCTACAACGCCGACCTGGCCAACAGCTGGGGCAACCTCATCTCGCGTTCGCTCAACATGAGCGGCAAGTACTTTGACGGCTGCGCGCCCGCCAAGCCCGCATCGTTCGATGCGTTCGACAACCCGCTGGCAAAAATTGCCGATGGCCTGGTCGATCGCTATATGGCCAAGATGGACGTGCTCGATTACGGTGGAGCTAAGGACGAGGTCATGGAGCTCATCCATGCTGCCAACCACTACATCGAGGACTCCGAGCCCTGGGCGCTTGCCAAGGACGAGGCCAAGGCTGACGAGCTGGCATTTGTGATCTACAACCTGCTCGAGGCCATTCGCATCGCCGCTCACCTGCTGATGCCGCTCATGCCCCAGACTTCTGCCG
The DNA here is from genome assembly GCF_040097075.1 of Collinsella sp. CLA-SR-H006. Lineage (NCBI taxonomy): Bacteria > Bacillati > Actinomycetota > Coriobacteriia > Coriobacteriales > Coriobacteriaceae > Collinsella > Collinsella sp. CLA-SR-H006. The sequence continues at coordinate 99,179 of NZ_JBBNPD010000005.1, forward strand.
AGGCTCTGCGTCGCCTGTCCTGCGAGGACGAGGCCACGAGCGACGACCTCAAGGGCATTTGCGCTTGGGGCCTGCTTGCTGGTGGCCAGCCCGTCGAGAAGGGCGAGCCGCTGTTCCCGCGTTTGGGCTAAGCCGCTGCGCGCCATATCGGCAATTTGCTGTTTAGATGTAAGGGCATGGCCGCAACGGTCCATGCCCTTTTGCTTTACGATGCAGCCACCATGTTAAGGAGGCAACCATGACAACTTCGCCTTTGGCAAACCCCACGGCAACTAGGGAGCTGCTAGAGGAGTTTGGCCTTGCGACCAAACATCGCCTGGGCCAGAACTTCCTGATCGACAACCATGTGATCGAACGTATCTGTGAGCTCGCTGAGCTTGCGGGCGATGAGCGCGTGCTCGAGGTTGGCCCGGGCGTTGGCACGCTCACGCTTGCGCTGCTGCGGGAGGCGGCGTGCGTCACGTCGATCGAGGCCGATCCCGAGCTCGAGCCGGTGCTCGATGCTCACGCCGCCGACTATGCCAACTTCCGCTTTATCATGGGCGACGCGCTCAAAGTGACGCCGGAGCAGATTGAGCAGGCCGCCGGTGGTGAACCTACGGTGTTTGTCGCGAATCTGCCCTATAACGTGGCGGCAACGATCATCCTTCAGTTCTTCCAGACGATGCCCGCGCTTAAGCGCGCTGTCGTCATGGTGCAAAAGGAAGTTGCAGATCGTATTGCCGCAACGCCGGGCAACAAGACCTATGGCGGCTATACGGCAAAGCTCGGCCTGTATGCGCAGGTTACGGGTCGCTTTGAGGTGCCGCCGCGTTGCTTTATGCCGGCGCCGCACGTGGACTCGGCCGTCGTGCGTATCGACCGTGTTGACGGCGTGGTGCCCGAAGGACTCGACCGCGAGTTTGTGGCCCGCGTGATTGATGCTGCATTTGCTCAGCGTCGCAAGACCATTCGCAACTCCATGAGCGCCAACGGCTTTGCCAAGGACGTGCTCGATGCCGCCTTTGAGGCTTGCGGTATCGCATCCACCACGCGCGCCGAAACGCTTGATGTTGCCGACTTTGTCCGCCTGGCCCAGGAGCTAATCCATGACGCTTAATGCCGAACGCATGACGTTTACCAAGAAAAAGAAGACGGTTGCTTGTCCCGTGCCCTTGGCGCCGCTTGCCGACACGCATGCGCATCTGCTTTCGTTTTGGGGCAAAGAAGTGCCCGAGACGCTCGTGCGCGCCAAAGCCGCGGGCGTCGACCTGTTGGTGACGATGTTCGACCCCATCGCTGACAAACGCAGCGTGACGGACTATAGCGACTGGCTCGTGCGCGAAATTCTGCCGATGCAGGATATCCCTCAGATCAAGTATCTTGCCGGCGTGCATCCGTATGGTGCGCCGGACTATACCGGCGACGTTCACGCGCAGGTCGTTGCCGCACTCGATGACCCCTTATGCGCCGGTATTGGCGAAATCGGCCTGGACTACCATATGGACTATGACGACGATATCGCGCCGGCACCCCATAACGTGCAGATTGACTGCATGGCGCGTCAGCTCGAGCTTGCCGTGTGCCGTAACGTGCCGGTGGAGCTGCATCTGCGCCACGAGGACACGGACCATGAGCGTACCTCGCATGTGGACGCCTACAACGTGCTTCGTGAGGTGGGCGTGCCCCAGGCCGGTTGTGTGCTGCACTGCTTTGGCGAGGACCGCGCCACGATGGAGCGCTTTGTGGAGCTGGGCTGCTATATCGCCTATGGTGGTGCGGCTACCTTTAAGCGCAACGACGACGTGCGCGAGGCATTCGCGGCAACCCCACTCGATCGAATTTTGTTTGAGACGGATTGCCCGTATATGGCTCCGGAGCCCATCCGCGGTCTTGAATGTGAGCCCGCAATGATTTCCATTACGGCAAACGCGCTGGTTAACGACCGTGTCGATCGCACAGGTGAGGACGCCGAAACAATCGCGCAAGCCGCTTGGGAAAATGCCTGCAAACTTTTTCAAAAATAGTTCTTGCGTTCGCGGTGGCGCTCCGTTATTCTAATTCCTGCACGCGGGCGTGGCGGAATTGGCAGACGCGTACGGTTCAGGTCCGTATGGGGGCAACCCCATGAAGGTTCAAGTCCTTTCGCCCGCACCATTAAATAAAAGAGCTCCCAGCAATGGGAGCTTTTTTTGTTATGGGCCCATCACAGGGACTTGAACCTGCGAAGGAGCGAGCGTAAAGAAAACGCGGAGCGTTTTTAGCGAGCTGGCGAGGACGCCGGCAGGCGGCCGAAGCCGGTGCGGATACGCGGACGTCCTTTCGCCCGCACCATTAAATGAAAGAGCTCCTAGCAATGGGGGCTTTTTTGTTATGCACGATCTCCTTGGACGGGTATCCTAGTGCCAACGTATGCCTATCAGAGGAGAGACCATGCTGTTGTCCGGTATCATCGCCGCCCTTACCAGCCTTTTGATTCCCATCATCATTTTGTTGTTACTGCTTCCCAACGCCTGCTATGTCGTTGAACAACAGCATGCCGTGATCATCGAGCGTCTGGGCAAGTTTAACCGCATCGTCAACGCGGGCTTCCACATGAAGGTGCCCGTGATCGACCGCAAGGCCGCCACGGTGAGTCTGCGCACCATGAAAAACGGTTTTGGTATCGACGTTAAGACCCAGGACAACGTGACCATCGGCCTTGAGGTCTCTGCTCAGTACCACGTGAGCTATGACATGGGCGCCGGCCCGGCAGATTCGGGTATCTACAAGAGCTACTACATGCTGCAGGAGCCCGTCGACCAGATGCGTGACTTCATCACCGACGCCCTGCGCTCTTCGATCCCCGTCTACACACTCGATGAGGTCTTTGCCAAGAAGGATGACATCGCCAAGGATGTCAACGCTACCGTTTCCGAGCAGATGGCCGCCTACGGCTTCACCCTCGTGTCGACGCTCATCACCAAAATCGCACTGCCGACCGAGGTTGAGAACTCCATGAACGACATCAACGCTGCCCAGCGCAAGCGCGCTGCGGCACAGGAGCTCGCTGAGGCCGACCGCATCAAGCGCGTCACCGAGGCGACCGCCGAGGCCGAGGCAATGGAAAAGGCGGGTGAGGGCATCGCCAACCAGCGCAAGGCCATCGCACTGGGTATCAAAGATTCGCTCGAGATCATCCAGGAGACGGGTGTCGGCAATGACGAGGCCAACCAACTGTTCATGTTTACGCAGTGGTCCGAGATGATGACGGAGTTCGCTCGCACGGGTAAAACCTCGACGGTTGTGCTACCGAGCGACTTCTCGCAGTCGGCCTCTATGTTCGAGCAGATGCTGGCTGCCGGTAAGGTTCAGAACGATTCGAAGGAGTAGACGCGCGTGAAATACACCGTCGTTTGCGTCGGTAAGCTCAAGGAGCGCTTTTGGAAGGACGCGTGCGCTGAGTACACCAAGCGTCTGGGCGCCTATGCCAAGGTTGATATCCGCGAGGTGGCCGATATCGACCCGGCTAAGGCGGGCGGCGTGGATGCCGCGCGCGACAAGGAGGGGGTGGCGATTCTTGCTGCCTTGCCGTCTCGAGCGCATGTGATCCTGCTGGCCATTGAGGGCAAAGAGCGCTCAAGCGAGGAGTTTTCGGCGCGGCTCGATGATCTTATGCTGCGTGGTAACAGCGACATCGCCTTTGTGATTGGCGGATCGGACGGCGTGAGCGATAACGTGCGCGTACGAGCCGACGAGATGCTCAGCTTTGGACGCATTACCTTGCCGCATAACTTGGCGCGCGTGGTGCTGCTAGAGCAGATTTACCGTGCCTGCAAGATCAGTCGTGGCGAGCCGTATCACAAATAGGTCGGCAATAGGAAACAATGGCGTGGGACAATACCTTTCGTTTTGAGGAATGTGTCTGAAAGGACTATGTGATATGAAGATCGGATTTGTCGGTTTTGGCAATATGGCGAGCGCTATGGCCGATGGCTGGATTGCCGCCGGCGTGGCAGCGGGCGACATGTGCGCTTGCGCAGGCCGCTACGATGCTCTGGTTGAGCGTTGCGAGGCGCGGGGCATGGCTGCCTGCCACGATGCGGCGGAGGTTGTTGCCGCGTCCGATATCGTGGTTGCGGCGGTCAAGCCGTACATGATCGAGAAGGTATTCGCCCCGCTCAAGGATGCTCTTGCCAAAAAGGTCGTACTGTCGGTTGCCTGGACCTGGGACAGTGCCAAGTGGGAGCAGGTCCTGCCGGGCGTCGCGCACATCTCGACGGTGCCCAACACACCGGTTTCGGTGGGCGAGGGCGTCATCGCTTGCGAGAAGGCTTCCACGCTCAGTGATGAGCAGAGCGCAGTGGTGCTTGATCTGCTTGGCAAGCTCGGTGCGGTGGTCGAGCTCGATACGAGCCTGCTGTTTGTGGGCGGCACGGTGGGTGGTTGCGCTCCGGCATTTGTCGCTATGGCAATCGAGGCCCTGGGCGATGCGGCGGTCAAGCACGGTATCCCGCGTGCCGATGCCTATCGCATTGTGAGCCAGATGGTGCTGGGTACGGCAAAGCTGCAGCTTGCAACTGGCCAGCATCCTGCGGCGATGAAGGATGCCGTATGCTCGCCCGGTGGCGCCACCATCAAGGGCGTCGTTGCGCTCGAGGACGCCGGCATGCGCAGCGCCCTGGTCAAGGCAATTGACGCAACTCTCCAATAAAACCGACCAAAAAAGACAGGTTAATTTTGGCAGGTTTTTCCTGCGGTTTTGTCACATGTACGAAAAGCGCCCCGCAACTGGCTCAATTCCAGTTGCGGGGCGCTTGCATTTGCCCAGATAAAACCGACCAAAATAAACCTGTCCCTTTTTGGCAGGTTAGTCCCAGAAGCTGTCTTCCTCATCCTCGGACTTGGGTCCGCGGTCGACGTACATCTTATGGGTACGCTTCTCCATTACAAAGGCAAGAATCGCAAATAACAGGATGCCGCCGGCGAAAAGGATGGCAAAACCGGTGCGGGTGCCAAACAAAAAGGAAAAAACTGCGTCCATTGGGTGCCTTCTTGCGTAGTTGAGTTGGGTCGTAAACGCTCATAAGTATATACTTGCCCATACATGTACAAGGTTGCAACCTAAATGGAATGTATATCGCCGGAGGATCTAATGCTTGATATCAAGTTTGTTCGCGAGAACCCCGATGCCATCGATGTCGCCATGGCTAACCGCCAGACGTCTTGGGATCGCGAGAAGTTCTTTGAGCTCGACGACGAGCGCCGTGCCGTCATCACCGAGGTCGAGGAGCTCCAGGCTACGCGCAATGCCGAGTCCAAGAAGATCGGCGCCCTGATGAAGGAGGGCAAGAAGGAGGAGGCCGAGGCCGCCAAGGAGGCCGTGCGCGCCGTCAACGAGAAGATTGACGGTCTGGCCGAGCGCCGCACCGCTCTCGAGCAGGAGCAGTACGACTTCATGGCTCACCTGCCCAACATTCCGTGCGAGGCCACCCCGTACGGTAAGGACGAGGACGAGAACATCGAGCGTCGCCGCTGGGGCACCCCGCGCGAGTTCGACTTCGACTTTAAGCCGCACTGGGATCTGGGCACCGATCTGGACATCCTCGACTTCGAGCGTGGCAATAAGCTCTCCGGCAGCCGCTTTACCGTTCTCGGTGGCGCCGGCGCCCGCCTGGAGCGCGCCCTTATCAACTTCTTCCTCGATACGCACACCAGCCGTGGTTTTAAGGAGTGGTGGCCGCCCATCGTCGTCAAGCGTCAGACCATGTTTGGCACGGGTCAGCTGCCCAAGTTCGAGGACGACGCCTATCACGTCTCGGGCGACAACTTCCTGATCCCCACCGCCGAGGTCGTGCTTACCAACCTGCACGCCGGCGAGGTCCTCGATGCCGACACTCTGCCGCGCCGCTACACCGCCTTCACCCCCTGCTTCCGCGAGGAGGCCGGTTCCGCCGGTCGCGACACCCGCGGCATTATCCGTCAGCACGAGTTCGACAAGGTCGAGATGGTCAAGTTCGCTAAGCCGGAGGAGTCTGACGAGGAGCTCGAGAGCATGACCGCCGAGGCCGAGTACCTGCTGCAGCAGCTGGGCCTTCCGTATCGCGTGATTAGCCTGTGCACCGGTGACTTGGGCTTCTCTGCCCGTCAGACCTACGACGTCGAGGTCTGGCTGCCGAGCTACAACGCCTACAAGGAGATCAGCTCCTGCTCCAACTGCGGTGACTTCCAGGCTCGCCGCGCCAACATCAAGTATCGCGACCCCGAGAACTTCAAGGGTTCGCGCTACCTGCACACGCTCAACGGTTCCGGCCTGCCGGCCGGCCGCACCATGGCCGCCATTCTGGAGAACTACCAGAACGCCGACGGCACCATCACGATCCCCGAGGTCCTGCGTCCTTACATGGGTGGTCTCGAGAAGATCGAGCCGGTCGCGTAAGTTGGCTGCATAGGGGATATGCAAGGGCGCTCCTTCGGGGGCGCCCTATTTCGTGCGCAGGTCCATACCATGCCGTGCGGACAGCTCAATAGAAAACACACGAACAACTGTTCTGTATACAGCCATCTACCTGCTATGCTTTTGCTAAATAAGAGCGAGAGAAAGGGGACGCGATGGAGCTGTTTGATGATCGGGTGGTTTTGTTTGAGAGCGACGAGGGCGGGGAGTACCTGCTTGTAACGTGTGAGCCGTCTGGCATGGGCGGCCTGGTGGTTCGGCAGACGAGCGAGGGTCCGTTGACACAATGGTGCTTTGAGGAGTCGCCGCATGTGGTCGAGACCTTTGTGATGCACGAGGGACTTGTGGTGCTGGAGCACTTCTATGGAGTTGGGACTTCCAACCAGGTCGCGCGCATGCTGAGCATCTCGTTTGCCGATTATGACTGTGCCCAGCGGGTGAGATCGCTCCTGAGGGAACTTGATGCTAAGTTTGACGTAATCGAAAAGCCAATCGATCGTACGGGGAACAGCGGTATATGCGGAGCAGCATGACAAAACTGCGTTCCACAAAAAAGTTTGAGATTGAGCTTGACTCCAATAAGCTAAAGTGGTTTTATATGTCTTGCGCTGCGGCGTTACCTCAGCTGGATAGAGGGTCTGACTACGAATCAGAACGTCATAGGTTCGAATCCTATACGCCGCACCAATTGAACTTGAAGCCTCCGGCGACGGAGGCTTTTCTTTTATGTCGCCGCTGCATGGATTCGAACCTCGGTCGAGGCGCGAGCGCCAAGAAAACGCGGAGCGTTTTTAGCGAGCGGGCGAGCACGCCGGCAGGCGGGCGAAGCCGGTGCGGATCCGCGCAGCGGATGCGCGGAATCCTATACGCCGCACCAATTAAAATCGAAAGCCTCCGGCAACGGGGGCTTTTCTTTTACGCCGCCGCTGCATGGATTCGAACCTCGGTCGAGGCGCAGGCGTCTTAATCAGCACTCCGTAAAATTTTTCCAAATTGTCGCTTGACCCATCGAGGGGTCACGTGCATAATAATCCGTGCGTTGCGGCGTTACCTCAGCTGGATAGAGGGTCTGACTACGAATCAGAACGTCATAGGTTCGAATCCTATACGCCGCACCAATTGAGTTTTAAGCCTCCGGAAACGGGGGCTTTTTTATATCGCGATGCGTCGAAGATCGCATCAAGTGGTCAAAATGAGTAAAAATCAAATTCAATAACTTTTTTTGAAAAACGCTTGACCTTTATTCAGTCCATGTGCATAATAATCAACAAGTCGCGGCGTTACCTCAGCTGGATAGAGGGTCTGACTACGAATCAGAACGTCATAGGTTCGAATCCTATACGCCGCACCATTTGAGATTAAAGCTCCCGGCAACGGGGGCTTTTCTTTTACGTAAGCACCGCATGGATTCGAACCTCGGTCGAGGCGCGGGCGTAAAGCGGACTATTTCCTGTCGACTCGTGTAAGATTTCGAGTAGGTGTCGCGGCCCATCCGTGACCACTCCTTCTTCAAGCGACCGATCAGGGTGATACTTCGTGGCAGAGCGTCCGACATACAAGCTCAGGTTTCTCGATCCCAAGAAGCGCTTTCCGGCGATGCCCGAGCAGCCCGCGGGGCGCTCGTATGGTGTTGTCTGGAAAGTCTTTGGCGAGGATCAGCATGAATCTTGTTATGTCGTCGAATTCGTTGGCAAAAGCCATGTGTCGCTTTTGGGCTACGTAAGCGTTTCGGGTGAGGTGTACAAGGTGGACCGCCCCGTTAGCGAGGCTCCGCTGCCCAACGATCCCGACATGGAGCTGGTCCTTGACGAGTCGGATTCCAGTATTGGTGAGATTATGGTAAGGGAAGCCAACGGTGCAATGCGTACGTGTGCGCAAACTGCCGGCTCTCCCGAAGGCCCCATGCGCGAGCAGTCCGACCACGAGACATGGAATTCGGCCCGCTCCCTTCCTTACGGCGAGTTCATGGCGTCGATGTTCCTGCGCTACGTGATATTTGCCAACTCCGAAAGCGCTATTGCGAACACGGCGGGCGTCGACGGTCTCGATGCGGACATGCAAAACGTTGTCGACAAGATCAAGCTCGTAAAGTTGCCCGAGCCGGTCGAGGTGTTTTTGGGCTTTAACACGTCACCGCTCCCCGATGCTATCGAGACGCTGCTTTACCGCGTTGACCATGCCGAGAATCCGAGCGGTATCGAGCGCTATGCCGCCACCCTTATGAGCGAAATTGACTTGCCCCGTCTGCGCACCATTGCCGCCAAGTCCGAAATGAGCCTGGCGCGCATCGACCGGTCAAAGCTGTTTTATCTCAATTTTGATCGTAGCTTGCTGGACCAGGACGAGATTGACATGCTGCTTGCCATCGAGTGCCGTCTCAACCGCCTCTCCGGCATCCTTGAGCGCATCGGGGCCGGATTGGTCCCTGCGGCATCCTCGCCGAGCCTTGAGGGCTGCGCGCTCTTTGATTCGTGGCATATCGCCAAGACGACCAACGATGTTCCCCGACTGCTCGATACGGCCTCGAGCGATAACCCGTGGGGCAAACCGGGTACGGTGGCTTGCCAGCCGGGCGGTGAGTGGGATGTGCGTACCCGCTTCGCGCGTATCGTCGAGGCACTTAACGTTGTCACACGGCTCGACTATACCTATCGGGCAAACGTTGCCGAGGGGATTATGCTCGTTCGGTTTGGGCAGTCTGTCGTTGATGCCATGCCGCAACGTGAATACGACGCTCAAGATGACGCCTGGCGCGAGCTGGACGAGGACACGCGCGCGGTCTGGGCCGCGGAACACGATGCGCGCGTGGCACTCACGCTTGCGGCAGCGTGTTTTGCCGCGGGCACCTGCATCACGCGCTGCTATGTGCAGATTGCTGCTCCCGACAGTGAGCAGGGCGAGCGCGTTGTCGCAACGTATTTCTTTGGGCGCGCGGCCTATCTGGCCGATTGCGTGCCTGTCGCCAAGGATCTTGAGAGCATGGACATGGACGATATGCCGTGCAAGCGTGTACTTGAGGCGTATGAGTCAACTGCTCCGGAGACGATTGAACCTGCGGAGGTTCATGCTCGTCCGCGTGATGACCATCGCACGCTTCCGCCGGCGCTGCGCGATTTGCTGCTTGCCGATACGGCTGACGAGTTGGAGGTCATGGAAGAGGACGACGACCCATACGTGGCCCGTGTTGTTGAATTGCGCGAGCAGGCAAAAGTCGACCGTACAGGTGCTTTTGAAGGCTTTTCCCGTCTTGTTGAGGAGTTGGAGGCTAAGTGCGCCGTTGCCGAGCTTTTGGCGACAGGTCCGGTTCAAACGCAGTTTTGCGATAACCAGCTGGTGCGCATGGTGCTACCGGTGTTGGAAGAAGACCGCTCTGTGCGAATCCTTCGTGCGCCCGATGCGCTGTACTTTGCCCAGCACGAGATCTGCAGCTTTTACGTCGAGCAAGAGGACTTTGAACGAGCACTGCCCGAGGTGCGCCATCTTTACGATCTGGCGCGCTCGTCCATGCAATCGCACTTTGCGCTCATCAACGTTCTTGCGCGTCTGGAGCGCTTTGACGAGATTATCGAGGTGGCGCGCCACGGCCTACGTATTGCCAGCGATCGCTCTGCAATCGGCTACCTGTTCTATCGCCTGGCGTTTGCCTATTGGAATTGCGATCAGCTCGACCTGGCGCTGGCTTGTTACCGTCTGGTGCCACGCGGCGAGGAGTCGGGCAGCAGCGCGCTGGAAGAAATGCAGGGCCTTATGAACGAGATGGGCGTCAGCGAGCCTCCGACGTTCGAGGAAGCGGTCGAGACCATTCGCAAGGCTGGACTCGAGCTGCCGCCAGTGTCCGCCGTGACGAATCAGCTGGCAGATGCCGCTGTTCAACTGGTCGACAACGGCTTCTTTTTCCTGGCACGCGGTTGCATCTTCCAAATGTGGCGCACCATGGGCAACGACGAGCTCGGCTCCCTCAACCGCTCGCTGGGGTAGGGGCGATATAGAGGGGCCGCACCGCGCTATTTGTATCGGCGCGGGCGGGAGGACCCGGCAGGATCAGTAAGGCATAAAGCCGCCGAGCCTGCTAAAACTGTTAAACTCTGCTAAAGTTGCTAAACTTTGTTAAAGTTGTTAAAACTAGTAGAGGAGGGCAGAATGACGAAAGCTGTTAACCCCTTTAAGCCAACGGCGGGCATGAATCCGCCTGAGCTTATCGGACGGGACACTGTTTTGGATGACTTTGCCGAGGCTCTTGAGAATGGTCCTGGTGCCCCCGATCGACTCATGCGCATCTCGGGCGTCCGAGGCACAGGTAAAACGGTGCTCCTTAATGCATTGGGTGACCTTGCACGCAAAAAAGGATTCGAGGTCGTTGACGTTGCCTCCAATGCTGGTTTTTGCAATAGAATCCTCGAGGCTCTGCAGCGAAACGTTCGTCTTGAATCAATCTCGATTTCCCCATCGATTTTAGGGGTCAGCCTTGGCTCCATGGAGATGTCGAAGTCGGCCTCTCATCTGGGCGAGGCGATGTACGATGCTGCGAAGCGCGGTGGTCTGCTCATTACGCTCGACGAGATCCAGGATGCCTCAACTGAGGAAATGCGCGAGCTAGGCAATGAGATGCAGCTCTTGATCCGCCAAGGAGCGAATGTCGCTTTCGCTTTCGCCGGGCTGCCGACATCGGTAGATGGCGTGGTGGTGGATGATACGTTGACGTTCCTTCAGCGAGCCAAACATGTTGAACTTACTCGGCTTTCCGATTTTGAAGTTGGCGGATCGTTTGAGGATACGATGAGACGAGCGGGCAAGGAGCTCGACAAAGGTGCCGCTGAGCTATTAACAAAAGCTTCGGCAGGCTATCCCTTTATGGTCCAGCTGGTCGGATATTACGCTTGGCAGGTTGCTGCGCGCAGTGGGGCGGAGAGCGTGAGCGAAGAGGCGGCTCGTAAGGGTATCCAGGCGGCTCTTGATAGCTTTAATGCTATGGTGATTGCCCCAGCGCTGCGCAGGGTGTCGGAACGGCAGTTTCAGTATCTCGCGGCGATGGCTCAATGCGAGGGCGTCGATATCGCCAACGGCGATATCGCCAAGAAGATGGGTTTGTCGGCGAACAAAGTTGGGTCATATCGCAAGCGTCTGATCGATGCGGGGTTGATTGAGCCCGCGGGCTATGGCTGTGTTTCGTTTGCAATTCCGTATATGCGCGACTATTTGTTGGAGGCGGTGCGGGAAAGGTAAAAATGGAATCGCTCCAAATTCCCTCTTGCCCATCCTCGACTGTTTGGTTACTATAGAACGGCTGTTACGGAGAGCTGACCGAGAGGCCGAAGGTGCTCGCCTGCTAAGCGAGTATGCCCCAAAAGGGCATCTGGGGTTCGAATCCCCAGCTCTCCGCCAGTTTAACTTTAAAGAAGGGTCCCATCGGGGGCCCTTTTTTATTATCGAGAAAGGGCGCTGGGGATTCGAACCCGAGAGGGCACGGGCGTTAAGCAAACGCGAAAGCGTTTGTAGCCCGTGGGCGAAAAGCCGCCAGGCTTTGAAGCCGGAGGGCATGCGTAGCATGCCCGGACATCCCCAGCTCTCCGCCAGTATGAATTGAAAGAAGGGTCCCATTCAGGGCCCTTTTTTGATTAGGAGAATGTTAACTGGGGATTCGAACCCTCAAAAAATGAGGCGCCCCGTTGGACGCCTCCTTTCAGCGAGCGTATTGTTCTTCGACCCTACACCTCGGGTGCCTTGGCTACGGTCTCGCTCTCTGCCGTGAGTGGCCGGTTGTCGATGCGGCGGCCCAAGCGATCGAGCTTCACAAGGAGCCATTCAATGGGATTCGGCCCTGCACCTTCCTCGTCGGCAACTAGGTCCATGACGGCGATCTTGGTGTCGTCCTGCTTGAGCGTAACGCTGCCCACCTTGTCGCCCACATGCACCGTGCCCGAAAGATCGTCGTAGCTAACCTTTTCGGTCACCTCGCCGGCAAGGGAAAACACGGTCGCTTGCGCCGTAGGATCGGCGAGTGTGGCGTCGATCGTCTTATCCGTCCAGTCGGTTTGGCCAATGCGCGCCATAAGCGGGTTGCCGTTGGCGGTCTTTTCCTGCGTGTTGGCGATCGCGACCGTCACCTTGTGACCGTAGTACCAATTGGCAAGGGTTGCGGTATCGGTAAAGCGCTGGTCGGTGGTGGTGGAGTTCAAAACGACGGTGTAGATCTCGTCGCCATCGCGGTTGTAGGCACTCGTAAAGCAATAGCCTGCATCGTCGGTGGTGCCGGTCTTGCCACCGATGTTGCCATCTTGGCCCAGCAAATAGTTATGCGTGTCCATGGAGTGCGAATGGTCGGTGCCGTCGGCGCCCGTGACCTCGATCCAAGAATCCTCGCTCGCTACGACCTCGCGGATCGTGTCGTTTTTCATGGCCTTCTGCATCATTAGCGCTACGTCATGTGCGGTTGAGTGCATATCGCCAGCCCACTCATCAAAGTCCAGACCATGCGGGTTTTCAAAAAGCGTACCGGTGCAGCCGAGCTTCTTAGCGCGCTCGTTCATGGCCTTCACAAATGTGGCCTCGGCGTCTTTGGTCTTAGGGTCGATCTTCTTGCCCACATATTCGGCGAGCACGATGGCGGCGTCGTTGCCCGAGGGAATCATCAGGCCGCGCAGTGCCTGCTCCACGGTAAGCTCGTCGCCTTCGAGCAAGCCGGCGGTCGAATTACCCACGGTGGCTGCGGCGTTGCTTACCGTGACCTTCTCGTCCATCTTGCAATTCTCGACGGTTAGGATCGCGGTCATGACCTTGGTGATCGAGGCGATCTTGACCTGCTCATCGGCGCCACGGGCATAGTAGACGGTGCCGTCTTTGCCCATGACGAGGGCATTGGTCGCATCGATATCGGGCAGGTTTTCGGCCGTGATGCCGCGCGCATCGGCGGTTTTGCCGCAAACATTGTCGGTCGTGAGCACTTGGGCGCCGGCGACGGTGGGCACGCCAGCGGCAAGGGCGATAGCGCAGACAAAGCCGGCGGCAAGCTGGGCTGAGCGCTTTGCAAAAGAGGTGAGGGACTTCACGGATTTCGCTTTCGACGGGATGGTCTCTTCTGGAACTAGAGTATATCGTTTGCCGGCGTCGGCGATCATCGCGTGCGTGCGTGGCCCACATCCGCGCCCGAACGGGCACAAGGGTGCTTAAGGCCGACTTAATCACCCACGCTTGTTGTGTGTGGCATGCGTCGCCTCGGGCATAATGGAGCGCGAGAGGAGCACGCATGAACGAGCGCATTTTGGTAGTTGATGACGAAAAGGCCATCGCCGACTTGGTTGGTATCTACCTTACAAAAGAGGGCTTTGATGTCCAGATTGCCTATAGCGGGGCCGATGCGGCCAAGGCAATCTTGGAGCAGGAGTTCGATCTGGCGCTGCTGGATGTCATGCTGCCCGATATCGATGGGTTTGAGCTGCTGCGTACGATCCGTTCCAGCCATACCTATCCCGTGATCATGCTGACGGCGCGCGATGCCCAGCAAGACAAGATCGAGGGTCTTTCGCTTGGCGCGGACGATTACGTGGTTAAGCCGTTCCGTCCGCTGGAGCTCATCGCGCGCGTGCACGCTCAACTTCGCCGCTACACCAGCTACGGTAGCCGCGCACAGGCGGCCGAGTCGCTGACCCTCCAGCTCGACGGCCTGGAGATCAACCGCGATGCTCGTTCCGTGACAGTGGACGGTTCACCGGTTCGCCTCACGCCCATCGAGTATTCCATCTTGCTGTATCTGGTCGAGCATCGCGGCAGCGTGGCGGCCGTGGAGGACCTGTTCCGCGCGGTGTGGAACGAGGACTTTATGCCCGGCTCCAACAATACGGTGATGGTGCACATTCGCCACCTGCGCGAAAAGATCGGCGACGACGCACAAAAGCCGCGCTTTATCAAAAACGTCTGGGGCGTCGGCTACATAATCGAATAGCGCCTTTGATGGTGGGGAAGTGGATATGACAAAAGACGATAGGCAGGCATTCGAGGTGCCCGATCGACTCTTTGAATACGTGAGGTCGGTCGTCGACAACCGCGCGCTTGCAACGGTGCTGCTCTTTTTGCTGAGCCTGCTGCTGATTGGCATCGATAACATCGCCGGAATCTTGGCGGTGCTGCTTATCGGCTTTTTGCTGATCGATCGATTCGAAATCGTTCGCCGCTGCGTGGTGATTGGCGGCGCCGCGTGGGCCATGACGTTGGCGATTGGCGCCATGGCGCTCGGCGGCATTGAAGGGCCGGTGCTGTTCGATGCCGGCTTTGTATTCAACATGCTTGGCTTTGTGCTGGCGCTTGCCGTGTGCGTGCTGTTCTTGTGCGGCCGCGCCCTGTACTACCAGGGCTACGAGCAGGGCGAGCAGCATGCCGATTGTGTGCTGGCCGCTCGTATTCAAGATCGCCTGATCGATCACCCCGACACCTGGGACAACATCGACGGCGACTTCTTGGAGGCCGAGGGCGCCCTTAACCGCGTGCGTGACCGTGAGCGCAAGGTGCAGCAAGCTCTGCGTGACGAGTCGCATCGCAAGGACGATCTGGTCACGTACTTGGCACATGACCTGCGCACCCCGCTTGCCAGCGTGGTGGGCTATCTTTCGCTGCTGCAAGAGGCTCCCGAGCTGCCGGTTGAGCAACGTACGCACTTTACGGGCGTGGCGCTCGACAAGGCGCACCGGCTCGATGCACTCATCGAAGAGTTCTTCGATATCACGCGCTTTGACTTCCACGATATCGTGCTCACGCGCGGCTATGTTGATCTGGGGTTGCTGCTGGCTCAGGTGACTGACGAGTTCTATCCCATCCTCAACGAGCAGCATAAGGAAGTCCAAGTTGATATTCGCGAGGACCTGACGGTGCTCGTGGATGGCGACAAGATGGCCCGCGTGTTTAACAACATCATGAAAAACGCCGTCGCCTATAGCTATGAGGGCTCGACTATCACGATCGAGGCCGGGCGCCAAGACGATGGCGGCGTGCGCGTGCGCTTTATCAATCAGGGCGATCCTATCCCTGCGGCTAAGCTCAAGGTGATCTTTGAGAAGTTCTATCGCCTGGATGCGGCGCGTGCGACCAATCGCGGTGGTGCCGGTCTGGGCCTTGCTATTGCCAAGGAGATCATCGCGGCACACGGCGGTACCGTTGCATGTGAATCGACGCCCGAACACACGATATTCACCATCGAGCTGCCCGCCGCATAGCCAGCGTGCCCTTACAAACACTTGACAATGCGCTCACGTGCATATGAGCCGCGATTTCTACTATCGATACTGCTGAATTGATATCGATGTGGAGGTATGCGGTATGACGGCTGCTGCGGCTGTGGAGCCCACGGAGCTTGAAGAACTCATGAAAGCGCAGGCCGAGGCCGCGCACGAGCGCGAGGTTGGGGATGCGACTCGCCCCACGGCAGAGGATCTTGCCGCCTCGCCGACGCGCATCGACGTCGAGGGCCTCGACCTGTTCTATGGCGACCATCATGCGCTCAAGGACGTGAATATCAAGATCCGCGACAAGCAGATCACCTCGTTTATCGGGCCTTCGGGCTGCGGAAAGTCCACGTTGCTGCGCTGCTTTAACCGCATGAACGACGGCATCAAGGATTGCCGCATCGAGGGCAAGATTGCGCTCGATGGTCAAGATATCCTGGGCGATTACGACATCTGCCGTTTGCGCCAGCGCGTGGGCATGGTGTTTCAGCGCCCCAACCCGTTTCCCATGAGCATCTACGACAACGTCGCCTACGGTCCTCGCGGCATGGGAGTGCGCGACCGCGTCGTGCTCGACGAGCTGGTCGAAGACTCCCTGCGACGCGCCGCCCTGTGGGACGAGGTCAAGGACAAGCTCAAAGAATCGGGTCTGGGTCTTTCGGGCGGCCAGCAGCAGCGTCTGTGCATCGCCCGTGCGCTGGCCGTGCAGCCCGACATTCTGCTGATGGACGAACCGACCTCGGCGCTCGACCCCGTATCGACGCTGGTGGTGGAGCAGCTGGCCTGCGAGCTCAAGGAGACCTGCACGCTCGTGGTCGTGACGCACAACATGCAGCAGGCCGCGCGTATTTCCGATTCGGTCGCGTTCTTTTTGCTGGGTGAGCTGGTGGAGCACGCGCCCACCGCGCAACTCTTCAAGAATCCGACTGATCCGCGCACGGCGGATTATTTGACGGGCCGTTTTGGCTGATACCATCTAGTACAGGCACCTTTAGGGTTAAGATGCGGTCATGCCGGCCGCAAAGGGGTTCAACATGATCTATTACGTCGAGGACGATGACAACATCAGGGATTTGACGGTCTATGCGCTGCGCAAGCAGGGAATCGAGGCCGAGGGCTTTTCGTGCGATGGCGAGTTTAAGGCCGCCGTGGCGCGACGGGTACCCGATGCTGTCCTGCTCGATATCATGCTGCCCGATACCGATGGCTTGGCGATTATGCGTCGACTGCGTGCCGATCGCCTGACGGCGACGGTGCCCATCATGATGCTTACCGCCAAGGATACCGAGCTCGACAAGGTGATGGCGCTCGATGGCGGTGCCGACGATTACCTGACTAAGCCGTTTTCGCTCATGGAGCTCGCCAGCCGCTGCCGCGCACTGCTGCGTCGCGGCGGCATGGTCAAACAGGCAAGCGATGTGCTCAGCGTGGGCGACATTGTGCTCTCGCCCAGCCATCGTGAGGTGACTGTTGCCGGCGAGTCGCTTAAGCTCACCCTGCGCGAGTTCGACCTGCTCGAGTACCTCATGCGCAAGCCCGGCGTGGTCTTTACCCGCGAGTCGTTGCTGCAGAGCGTGTGGGGCTGGGACTTCGACGGCGGTTCGCGCACCGTTGACGTGCACGTGCAGACGCTTCGCCAAAAACTGGGCGAGCATGCCAGCGCCATCGAGACCGTGCGCGGCGTGGGCTACCGCTTGGCCGAGCCTTCTGCCGGTGATGGTGCCGAAGGTGACGACACCGCGGCCACCGCATCGGAGGAGTAACCCGTGGTCTTCGCCCCCCAGGGAAAACATACGCTGTCGCACCGCGTTTTTGTGACGATCTTTGTCTGCGCCATGGCGGTTATCGTGGCGTTTACGGTGCTGGGTGCGTTCTTTGTGCAAAACACCTTGGCGGATGCCACGAGTGCCAATCTGGCGCAGGAAACCGAGCTCATTGCTGCCGCCCTCGACGAGCAGCAGGAGCCCATCCCGTTCTTGCGTAGCCTCGATCGAGAGGACTTGCGCATCACGCTGATTAACAAGGATGGATCGGTTGCCTACGACAACGAGGCGTCGCCTTCCACACTGCCCAACCATGGCGATCGCCCCGAGGTCATCGAGGCCTTTGAGAGTGGTTCGGGTTCCGCGGAGCGCGCAAGCTCTACGCTCGACGAGATTATGCTGTATCGCGCCGTCGCCCTTGATAACGGCCAGGTTGTCCGCTTGGCGCAGGCCCAGCCTGGCGTTGCGGCGATTTTGCTGTCGATGGTGGCGCCGATGCTGCTTATCGCAGCAGCGGGTGCGGTACTCTCGTTTTTTATGGCGCGCCGCGAGTCCCGTGCCATCATCGCGCCTTTGCAAGAGGTGGATTTGGACCACCCACGCCGTAGCTATGAGCACGCCTATGCCGAGATGGTCCCCATGCTTGAGCGTATTGAGTCGCAGCGCCAGGAGCTCAAGCGCCAAATGGCGGTGCTGGCGGACAACGACCGTATGCGCCGCGAGTTCACGGCGAATATCACCCATGAGCTCAAGACGCCGCTTACGGCGATTTCGGGCTATGCCGAGCTCATCGCAAACGGCATGGTCGAGGGCGAGGGCGACCTGCGCAACTTTGGCGGTCGCATCTATCGTGAGGCGGGCCGCTTGGCAGCGCTTGTCAACGATATCCTTACGCTGTCTAACTTGGACGAGGCCGAGCGTGCAGCTGAGGGCGAGGCGGTGCCCATTGGGTCCACGGAGCCTATTGAGCTCTCACGTGCCATCTACGCGGTCGAGCAGCGTCTTGAACAGGTCGCCCGTCAGGCGAATGTGACGATAAGTCATGAGACCAAGCCTGTGGTCATCGAGGGCGTGTCGCGCTTGCTTGACGAGCTCATCTATAATCTGGCAAGCAACGCCATCCGCTACAATCGACCCGGCGGTACGGTTACGCTGCAGTGCGGCACCAACGACGAAGGCCATCCGTTCCTTGCGGTCGCCGACACGGGAATCGGTATCGCGCCTGAAGAACAGGGCAAGGTATTTGAGCGGTTCTATCGCGTGGACAAGAGTAGGTCCAAGGCACGCGGCGGAACCGGTCTGGGGCTTGCCATTGTCAAGCATGCGGCCCTGTATCATCACGCCACGCTCGATCTGTCGAGCGAGTTGGGCGTGGGAACCACCATTACGGTGACGTTTCCCATACAGCAGGACGAGCCATTCGCATAGCGATATAACATAGATATTGATGCAGACGCCGCATTTGACTTTCGGGTGCGGCGTTGTTGTGCAATTTTACGATTGCTTCCGACATTTTTACAGGAGAGCCTGTTTCTTATGTATAGAGTTTGGTCTCGGTAAAAAGATGCGATAACATACGGACAGTTTTGTCAATCCGAACTGGGGAAATGAAAGGCAAGCTGCATGACCCTTCTCGAACTGTTCCAGCTGCTGAAGAAGCACCTTCAGCTGGTCATCACCCTTCCGGTGGTCTGCGCGATCGCCATGGGCATCGTGTCCTTCGTTGCGATGGACAACACCTATACCGCGACGACGAGCATGTACATTCTCGCCAAGACCGACGATAGCGGTCAGATGAGCTACAACGATCTCTCGGCGAGTCAGATGCTTTCCAACGATATCGCCACGCTGCTGGATAGCGATAGCGTTAAGAGCGGCGCAGCCAATGAACTGGGCCTCACCGATCTGGATGACTACAAGGTGTCTGTTTCCTCCGAGACCACCACGCGTGTCATTACGCTTTCGGTTACCGGCACCGATGCCAAGGAGACGGCTAAGGTCGCAAAGGCCATGGCCAGCTCGGTGAGTACGGTCGCTCAGAACGTCGGCGCTGCCCAGAGCATCAACGTTATCGACGAGGCTAAGACCCCCGAAGCCCCCAGCGGTCCCAAGCGTATGCTGTACGTTGCTGTCGCGTTCCTCGCCGGTATCTTTATCGCAGTCGCCTATGTCGTTTTGGCAGACATGCTCAATACCCGCATCCGCGGTGCCGAAGAGGCAGAAGAGCTCCTGGGCATTCCCGTTGTTGGCCGAATTCCGGCTATGAAAGGTGGTAAATAGGCATGGCTAAGGCAAAGAACACCGATAAGCTCGTTGTACAGAATGCCGCCAAGACCCTTCTGGCCAACATCCGCTTTGCGAGCGTGGACGACCCCATTCGCTCCATTACTGTCACGTCCTCGATTCCCAACGAGGGCAAGTCTACGGTTTCCATCAACCTTGCCCAGGCTATCGCCACGAGCGGCAAGTCCGTGCTCCTGGTCGAGGCCGATATGCGCCGCAGGTCCCTTTCCGATATGCTCGGCGTTCGTTCGCGCGGCGGACTCTATGCGGTCCTTTCCGAGCAGATCTCCATTGACCAGGCAATTGTCGAGACGGGTCAGAAGAACTTCTACTTCCTCGATGCCGAGCCGCACATTCCCAATCCTGCTGACATCATCGTCTCTCACCGCTTTGCCAAGCTGGTAAAGGCACTGTCCGCCAAGTTTCAGTACGTCATCTTTGATGCTCCCCCGGTCGGCACCTTCATCGATGCTGCCGAGATCGCAAGTCTGACCGACGGCACGCTGTTCGTGGTGCGCGAGGACTTCACCAAGCGCGAGGAGGCACTCAACGCTATCGGCCAGCTTAAGAAGTCCGAAAAGGTCAAGCTCATCGGTACCGTTATGAACTACTGCGAGACCGAGACCAGCGAGTACTACTACTCCTACTACACCAAGGACGGTAAGAAGGTGAAGAAGGGCTCCGACGATCAGGGGACTTCCAAAAAGGGCATCTTCACCAACCGAGCAAACGTTTAGTTGATTAAGGCTGACCTATGCGTGACATTCATTGCCATATCTTGCCGGGTGTAGACGACGGCGCCGCCGATCTCGATGAGAGCTTGGCGATGCTCGAGGCTGCCAAGCGGGCCGGTGTAACCAGAATCGTTTGCACTCCTCACTGCCGTGATCCCTATTTTGATTACGACAAGATGTGGGATGCCTTTGAGCTGCTGCGTGATAACGCTGACGGTTTTCCGCTCCAGATGGGCTTCGAGGTCAACCATCGAAAGCTCGTTGAGCTTGGTATCGATGCCGCGGAGCACTTGCATTTCGATGGGACCAACGAGTTTCTGCTCGAGCTTTCGACGCATGCCGATGCGTATGCGTTTAGAGAGTACGAGAACACGATTTACGATTTGCAGTGCCGTGGCTACCAGGTGATCATCGCTCATCCTGAGCGCTATCGTGCGGTTCAAAAGGATGTAAGCGTGGCGGAGCGTCTGGTCGATATGGGCTGCAAGCTGCAGGCTTCGGCGGACTTTATTGCCGGCGGTCGCTTTGGTCGCGAGAAAAAGCCGGCACAGCGCCTGTTCGATCAGAACCTGTACAGCTTCATCGCGAGCGATGCCCATAACGTGGGTCATTACGACTGCCTGGCGAAGGCTCGCGCGAAGTTTAGCGTGCGCGGAGCTCATTTTCGCTAATATCTGTCCCTAACGTTCGCATTGAATGAAAGGGCAGCCATGGATATCCAACTTAAGACGGGATGCTTTGATGACGCGGCGTTGGTGCGCCGCGTCGTTTTTATGGACGAGCAGGGCTACGAGAATGAGTTCGACGCTATCGACGAGGATCAGAACTGCATTCATGTGACGCTCTATGTAGACGGCGAGCTTGCCGGTTGCTCGCGCGTGTTTCCCGAGGAGCTTGAGCGCGTGGCTGACGCAGAGGCCCCGGTGTTGCCGGCATGCGACATGGACGAAGGCGTTGCGGCGGGGGAGGCCTACATTATGGGGCGCGTCGCCGTGCTGCCGGCTATGCGTCGTCGCGGACTGGCGAGTGCGATCGTCGAGGCCAGTGCTTCGTGTGCACGCGATGCCGGCGCTAAGCTTATTAAGCTGCATGCGCAGGAATACGTGTTGCCGCTCTATGCAAAGGCGGGCTACACGCAAATTGCCCCGGTAGATTACGAAGACGAGGGCCAGCCCCATGTCTGGATGGCCAAGCGCGTAGATGGCAGATAGGGACGTTCCTTTTCTGCCGGCAGCTGGGGACACTCCTTGGCAATTGACGCATTGGAGCGCTCGGACATACAGTTTTTCGATTCCGTATGTATATATGCGCGCTATTGGGTTATAAAATCTAAGTCTGAACATAGCAGGTCTGCGATGCGGCTCGGGCAACCGGGCCGTTTTTGCGGACGGGGGTAGCGCGAAAGGACTGCACATGCGTCAATTTAAGACCGAGAGCAAAAAACTGCTCGACCTCATGATCAACTCCATCTACACCAATAAGGAAATCTTCCTGCGCGAGCTTATCTCTAACGCGAGCGACGCCGTCGACAAGCTCAACTTTAAGAGCCTGCAGGATCCGAGCGTCAAGATCAACCAGGGCGACCTGGCCATTCGCGTCTCCTTTGATAAAGACGCCCGCACCATTACCATCTCGGATAACGGCATTGGCATGACCGCCGAGGAGCTCGAGCGCAATCTGGGCACCATCGCCCATTCCGGCTCCGAGGAGTTTAAGACCGAGAACGCCGAGCAGCAGGGCTCCGATGTCGACATCATCGGCCAGTTTGGCGTGGGCTTCTACTCTGCCTTTATGGTTGCCAGCCATGTGAAGGTCGTCAGCCGCGCCTATGGCGAGGATGTCGCCCATGTGTGGGAATCCGACGGTCTTGAGGGCTACACCATCGAGGACGGTGAGCGCGCCGAGCACGGTACCGATGTCATCCTGACGCTGCGCGAGAACGAGAAGCTCGATGCCGACGGCGAGGCCGAGACCTACGATCGCTTCCTGACCGAGTGGGGTCTCAAGAGCCTGATTCAGCAGTACAGCAACTATGTGCGCTACCCGATTCAGATGATGGTGTCCAAGAGCCGCCAGAAACCCAAGCCCGAGGACGCCGGCGACGATTACAAGCCCGAGTACGAGGACTATCAGGAGCTCGAGACCGTCAATTCCATGACACCGATCTGGAAGAAGCGCAGCTCCGATGTCGAGCAGAAGGACTACGACGAGTTCTACAAGTCCACGTTCCACGACTTTGACGATCCTGCGCGCACCATCAGCTTCCACGCCGAGGGCACGCTCGAGTATGACGCCCTGCTGTTTGTGCCGGGACGCGCGCCGTTCGATCTGTACAGCAAGGACTACGAGAAGGGTCTGG
Organism: Collinsella sp. CLA-SR-H006; assembly: GCF_040097075.1. Lineage (NCBI taxonomy): Bacteria > Bacillati > Actinomycetota > Coriobacteriia > Coriobacteriales > Coriobacteriaceae > Collinsella > Collinsella sp. CLA-SR-H006. The sequence goes on from NZ_JBBNPD010000005.1 coordinate 121,945, forward strand.
CGCTCTACAGCTCCAACGTCCTGATCATGGAGAAGTGCGACGACCTGCTGCCCGACTACTACAACTTTGTCCGCGGCGTCGTGGATTCCGCCGACGTGTCGCTCAACATCTCGCGCGAGACGCTGCAGCAGAACCGTCAGCTCAAGGCCATCGCCAAGCGTGTGGAAAAGAAGATTACCGCCGACCTTGAGGATATGCGTGACAACGACCGCGAGGCCTACGAGAAGTTCTTTGAGAACTTTGGCCGCGGTCTTAAGTACGGCATCTACTCGAGCTATGGCATGAAGGCCGATGAGCTCGCCGACCTGTTGCTGTTCTGGTCTGCCAAGGAACAGAAGATGATTACCCTGGCCGAGTATGCCAAGGGCATGCCCGAGGATCAGAAGGCCATCTACTACGCCGCCGGCGACTCGCGTGAGCGCTTGGCCAAGATGCCCGTGGTAAAGGGCGTGCTCGACCGCGGCTATGACGTGCTGCTGCTGACGCAGGATGTGGATGAGTTCACGTTCCAGGCTATGCGTGAGTACGTTGCCGCCGATATGCCCAAGATCTACGAGGACGATGCCGCCCGCGAGGCTGCCGAGAAGGCCGTGGCCGATGGTGCCGAGCCCGAGGTTGAGGATCGTCACCTGGAGCTCAAGAACGTCGCAACCGGTGATCTTGACCTGGCGACCGAGGACGAGAAAAAGGAGGCCGAGGACGCCACCAAGGAGAACGAGGACCTCTTTAACGCCATGAAGGAGGCACTCGGCGACAAGGTCGAGAAGGTTGCCGTCTCTGCGCGCCTGACCGATGCTCCCGCGTGCATCACCACCGAGGGCCCGCTTTCGCTCGAGATGGAGAAGGTGCTCCAGAAGGGTCCCGAGGGCGCGCCCGACGGTATGCCCAAGAGCCAGCGCGTGCTCGAGCTCAACGCCAAGCACCCGGTCTTTTCCAAGCTCGTCGCCGCTCAGAAGGCGGGCGACGCCGACAAGATCAAGCAGTACTCCGGTTTGCTCTATGACCAGGCCCTGCTGGTCGAGGGCATTCTGCCCGAGGACCCCGTTGCCTTCGCAGCAGCTGTTTGCAACTTGATGTAGTTAGGTATTTACGCGGTTTTACCAAACCGCGTAACGGCTCGACGCTGCCCTCAGTTCCGCCGTTCTAACGAACGGCGGACCAGTCGACGCTGCGCGGGCGCCAGAGCGACAACTTGTCATTCAAAGAGGACGGCATGACCAGAAGGTCTATGCCGTCCTCTTTTCATGCCAATTTGT
>NZ_JBBNPD010000006.1:0-122547 GCF_040097075.1 Collinsella sp. CLA-SR-H006
CAGACCTTCCTGAGCTTGCCGATCTCGGAAGGCACGTGCAGACCTTTCGTCATGGCCTCCTACCTTTCTTTCGGGCCTTTCGGCCGAATCTCTCAGCGCCCTTCCATAGCGGACGCTGCTTGCTGACAGCTCTAGTTATATCCAAATTCCACCCGCAATTCCACCTCGCCCCCGAACGGTCAACAAAGTGCGATGAACGGTATATCGCATGAGATTCCCCCATAATGTACTTCGGCGTTCTAAAGTAACTTTTCTAAGGTAAACGCTCTTTTTTCCTAAAAACTATTTGCAATTGCATCTCTAAACTTTTGATTCAGAATTGCATAGCTAAATCGGTTTTATGTATATAAATGATGTTTGTTTACGTTTCCGCCTGCATTCAATGATATTCAGCTATCCATCATTCTTATTCACACTTACGTACCAGTTGAGTGAGGATATAGACCGCTTGCAGACGAGCAGGGCGTCAGTCCTATGACTTGTCAGCGTAAGAAGTAGGTAAAGATACCGTTCGCACAATACGTCCGTGCCACAAGTCGACTAAATTGAGACAATAGTGAATAGGGTTAGGCTACCGTCCCCTGCGGGGACTGAACGGACAGATGCATATGCCGAGCAAAATCGAAAAAAAGCAAGCCGCCGCAAAGCTGCGCAAACCGCCTCGCGACTTCTCGTACACGCAGAACCGAGAGCTCAGCTGGCTACGCTTTGACAACCGTGTGCTTGACGAAGCCTTCGATGAGACCGTTCCGCTGTTCGAGCGTCTAAAGTTCGTATCGATTTTCGAGTCTAACCTCGACGAGTTTCTCATGGTGCGCGTGGGCGGCCTGTCCGATCTGGCAGAGCTCAAAAAGCAACCTGTCGACAACAAGAGCAATATGACCGCCTCCGAACAGGTCGATGCTGTCATGGCCGAAATGCCCGGGCTCCTTACCCGTTGGGAGTCCATCTTTAAGAGCATCGAGGGCAAGCTCGACACCTTGGGCGTTCACCGCGCCCGCATCGATTCGCTTACGCCCGAGGAGCGCACCTTTGTAACCCGCTACTTCCAGGCCTACGTGTCACCGGTCATCTCGCCGCTGGTCATCGATCCTCGCCACCCCTTCCCCAACCTGCGCAATGGCGCGCTCTATCTGGCCTGTGGTCTGGACGGTGCCACCGACGAGGAGAGCCTGCTGGGCCTTATCGAGATTCCCGCCTCGATGAACCGCGTGGTCGAGATCCCCTCGCCCACCGGCACCTACTCCTACATCTTGCTCGAGGACGTCATCCTCGCCTGCCTGGACAGCTGCTTTGGCTCCTATAAGCCGCTGGATCGTGCGCTGATCCGCGCCACCCGCAACGCTGACATCGATCCGGACGGCGAGGGCGTCGAGGAGGAAGAGGACTACCGCCAGCACATGAAGCGCATTCTCAAGAAGCGCCTGCGCCTGCAGCCGGTAGTGCTCGCGGTCTCGGGATCGCTCGAGAAGGCGACGCTCAAGACTATCCGCAAGGCGCTCGAGCTTTCGCGTCGCTCGGTCTTTACCTGCGATATCCCGCTCAACCTGGGCTACGTCTTTGGCATTGAGGGCAAGATTCCCGAGCACCTGCGCAACGAGCTGCTCTTTACGCCGTTTAAGCCGCAGCCCAATCCCACCATCGACATGACCCGCTCCATCCGCGAGCAGGTGCTGCAGCACGACAAGCTGCTCTTCTACCCTTACGAGGCCATGAACCCGTTCTTGGACCTGGTGCACGAAGCAGCCTACGACCCCGAGTGCATCTCGTTGCGCATCACGCTCTACCGCGTGGCCAAGCAGAGCCGCCTATGCGAGTCGCTGATCGATGCTGCCGAGAACGGCAAAGAGGTCACGGTGCTCATGGAGCTCCGCGCACGCTTTGACGAGCAGAACAACATCGAGTGGGCCGAGCGCCTGGAAGAGGCCGGCTGCACCGTCATCTATGGTTCCGAGGGCTTTAAATGCCACTCAAAGATCTGCCAGCTCACCTATCGCGAGGGCATGGCGCTAACGCGCCTCACACTTTTGGGCACCGGCAACTTTAACGAGAAGACGGCCAAACTCTACAGCGACTTTATGCTCATGACAGCCCATCCCGGCATCGGCGAGGACGCCAACCTGTTCTTCCGCAACCTGTCGCTGGGCAACCTGCGCGGCGACTACCGCTTCCTGGGTGTGGCGCCCGTCGGACTGAAACCGCTCATCATGCGCGGGCTTGACCGCGAGATCCAGCGCGCCCTTGCCGGCGAGCCCGCCCGCGTGTTCTTTAAGCTCAACTCGCTGACCGACCGCGAGGTTATCGACAAGATCGCCGAGGCATCGTGTGCCGGCGTGCGCGTAGACATGATCATCCGAGGCATCTCGTGCCTCAAGCCCGGTGTTCCGGGCAAGACCGAGAACGTGCATGTCCGCTCCATCGTCGGACGCTTTTTGGAGCACGCGCGCGTCTATGCTTTCGGCGTGGACTCGGACATGATTTACCTGAGCTCGGCAGACATGATGACGCGCAACACCGAGCACCGCGTGGAGATTGCCTTCCCCGTGCTCGACCCCACCTGCCGCGCCCTGGTGCACGAGTACATGGGCATGCAGCTGCGCGACAACGTGAAGGCCCGCAGCCTCACGAGCGACGGCACCTGGGTCCCCGTGGAGCGTGCAGAGGGTGAGAAACCCTTCAACTCACAGGAAGCCCTGCTGGAGCGCGCCTATCGCAACGCCGAGGCCGCGCCCGAGCCCGTCATTGAGGCGGAACCTGCCTCCGAGGCCGAGCCGCAGCCAGTAGCACCCAAGGTCCAAGAGGTCCAGGCGACCGTCATTGAGCCCGAGCCTGCACCTGCACCTCAGCCCGATCCGCAGGTCACCAAGCCCGCACCCGAGACGAGCGCCCGTCGCGATAAGCCCGCTGGCAAGACCAAGGCCATCGAGCGCCATCGCCCCGGCCGCGTGCGCATGGGCCTGGGTCTGATCGGCCTGGGTCTTAAGACGCTCATTACCGGCAAGACGAAATAGTCGTTTGTAGAAGCAGTTTGTAGAAGCGCCCCGCATTTGAGGAAAGCCTCGGATGCGGGGCGCTTTTCCCTGCTACCATGGTGCGAACAACAACGCGAATGACAGGCAGGAATATGAAGCTCACTATAGAATCGATGACCTACGGCGCCGACGGGCTGGCGCACGCCGACAACGGCAAGGCCGTCTTTGTGCAGGGTGCCGTGGCAGGCGACACCGTCGAGGCCGAGGTCGTACAGGACGGCAAGTCATTCATGCGCGCCCGCACCACCGAGATTCTGGAGCCAAGCCCCAATCGCATTCAGCCTCCCTGCCCCTTCGTGGGCATCTGCGGCGGCTGCTCGTGGGGCAATCTCTCACGCACGGCACAGCTCGCCGCCAAGGAGCAAAACCTGCGCTCCACGCTCGAGCGCATCGGCAAGTTCGCTCCTGAGCTGGCAGATGAGTTGGTACAGCCCATCTGCCACACCAAGGACGACTGGGGCTACCGCAATAAAATCGAGCTCAAACCGACCGTCGTCAACGGTCGCGTGCGCCTTGGCATGCACGGTGTCGACCCCAGCAAAATCGTGACCGTCGATATGTGTCCGCTGTTCGATAAGCGCTTCCCGAAGGCACTCAAATCGGTCGTCGGCGCACTCAACTATCTAAGCGGCAGCCATGACTTGGGGCTCGAACGCGTGGGCATTCGCGCATCGCGCCGCACCAAGGCACTCGAGGTCGCACTCTGGACGCCCACAGGCTCTTTTCCGCGCTCGCAGGTCTCCCGCGTGCTGGCGGACGCCGCTCATCCTACGAGCATCGTACGCGTGATGAGCAAGGGCGAAAAGAAGGCCCGCCGTGTCTCCAAGGTCGAAATGCTCGCCGGAGAGGGCTCATGGACCGAGAATATCGCCGAGGATCAGATGCGCTTGTCTGCCCCGTCTTTTTTCCAGGTCAACACCAAGGGTGCCGAGATTTTGATCGATCTTGTCATGGAAGCGCTCGACCCGCAGGAAGACGAGCTTGCCGTGGACCTGTACTGCGGTGCCGGCACCTTTACCCTGCCGCTCGCCCGCCGCTGCGACTTTGTCGCTGCCGTCGAGGCCTACGGCCCCGCCGTGCGCGATCTACGCCGTAACCTGGAAATCAACAAGCTTGATAACGTCGACGTCATTGGCGGAGACGCGGTGCGCGAGTTCCCCGACCAGGATGCCGACATCTTGGTGGTCGACCCGCCGCGCGCAGGCCTCGCCCCCGAGGCGATCGGCCTTATCGCCAGCACGAGTGCCCGCGATGTCGCCTACGTGAGCTGCGACCCGGCCACCCTGGCGCGCGATCTCAAACGCTTTGTCGAAGAAGGCACCTTCTCCCCCGTAAAGATCACGCCAGTCGACCTGTTCCCACAAACCTTCCACTGCGAGACCGTCGTCCACCTTAGGCGCAACTAGCCGCTTAATCATTGCTCAGAAAATCATTGGGAAATCGAGCGTGGCAAGCGGAGGTCTTCGGGGTATAAGACGGCTAATTGTATGCCGCCTATGAAAGGAACCCTCATGCCCAGCGTTGCCGTTCTCGCCGCCGATGGCTTTGAAACTATTGAATGCTTGACCATGGTCGATGTCATGCGTCGCGGCGGCGTGCGTGCCACGCTCGTCTCGATCATGCCCACGCGCGAGGTCGTAAGCTCGCTGCAGATCCCCGTGACCTGCGATGCGCTCTTTGATGAGATCAACTTTGACGAGTACGACTGCGTCGTGCTGCCCGGCGGCCTGCCCGGTGCCACCAACCTGCGCGCAGATCAGCGCGTCTGCGACGTGGTCTGCGAGTTCGCCGCAACCAAGCACGTCGCCGCCATCTGCGCCGCCCCGTTTATCCTGGGCGAGCTCGACCTGCTCGAGGGGCGCCATGCCACGTGCTTCCCTGGCTTTGAGAAAAGCTTCCCCGAAGGCGCCTATACCGGCGAGAAGGTCACGCAAGACGGCAACATCATCACTGCCAGCGGCATGGCACAGTCCCTCCCCTTTGCATTGGAGCTGCTGCGCACGCTCGCCGGCGACAAGGCCGTCGAGAAGGTCGCCGAGGGCATCCAACTATGATTTTGGCTTCGCAATCGCCGCGCCGCATAGAGCTGATGCGCGAGGCAGGCTACAACATTCGCGTGATTCCCGCGGATATCGACGAAACGCCCTTTGATGGCGAGGCCCCGCTCACGCTTGTCGAGCGCTTGGCACGCGCCAAGGCGGCTGCCGTTGCTGCCGAGTATGCCGAGCCCAATGAGCTGACGGTCGCGGCCGACACCATCGTCACCTTTGACGGCAAGATTCTGGGCAAGCCGGCAACCGAGGACGAGGCGCGCACTATGCTCCGTGAGCTTTCGGGCCGCACGCACCAGGTCGCAACCGGCGTCTGCATCGTTAAGGCAGGCGATACGGCCGCCCCGCATGCCGCCGAAAGCCTGTCCTTTGTCGATGTGACCGACGTGACGTTCTACGAGCTCACCGACGAGCAGATCGAGCACTACGTCGCCTCGGGTGAGCCCATGGACAAGGCCGGCGCCTACGGCATTCAGGGCACAGGAGGACGCATGCTCGTGCACGATATTTCGGGCGACTTCTATAACGTGGTGGGCCTACCCATCGCCCGCGTCGCGCGCGCGATTCAAAAACTCTCGTAATTGCATCTGGCGCTGGGTATCCCCCGGCGCCTACAATTTTGGCGTACCGTACGGATCCCGACCGGGCACAAGGCGCGGCGGAAAACCGATAGGAGTTAAACATGGATACACTGCTCGAGGCCATTGACGTCTGCGATGTCGATGGCTTTTGCTATGGCAACTATACGGACGAGGAGGCCGGCACCGGTTGCACCGTAATCGTGGCACCCGAGGGCGCCACCGGCGGCGTTGACGTTCGCGGCGGTGCTCCAGCATCGCGCGAAACCGACCTGCTGCGACCCGAGAACACCGTCGACAAGGTCCACGCCGTCTGCCTTTCGGGTGGATCGGCCTTTGGCCTCGAGGCTGCAAGCGGCGTCGCTCGCGAGCTTGAGAGCCGCGGCATCGGCCTTCCCGTCGGCCCCACGCAGGTGCCTATCGTGTGCTCCAGCTGTATCTTCGACCTCGCCTTTGGTAACCCCACCGTGCGCCCCGACATTGAGGCCGGCATCGCCGCCGTGCGCGAGGCGCTCGACAATACCCCCGCAACACTCGAGCAGGGCAATGTGGGCGCCGGCACGGGTGCCACCGTCGGAAAACTCATGGGGCCCGCCACCTGCATGAAGGCCGGCCTTGGCGCTGCCGCCGTGGCGCTCGGTCCCGTTAAGGTAGGCGCCGTGGTTTCGGTCAACGCCTGCGGCAATGTTATCGACCCCTTCACCGGCGAGTGGGTTGCCGGCATGCGCGCCGCAGCCGATAGCGACCAGATCGTCGACATGGAGCTCGCCGCCCTTGCCGCCGCCGGCTCCATGCAGATGCCGCTCGACCGCACCAACACCACCATCAGCTGCATCATCACCAACGTTGAGCTCACCAAGGCCCAGGCCACCAAGGTCTCCCAGATGGCAGCAGACGCCTATGCGCACGCCATCCGCCCCACACACACCACCAATGACGGCGACACCATCTACACCCTCGCCAGCGGCAAACTGGGTGCCCAGGCAAGCGCCGCCGTTCCCCTAGACCTGCTGGGCATGCTCGCCGTAAGGGCCCTGGAAACCGCCATCGTAAACGGAGCCAAAACCGCCAAAACCTCCCACGGCATCCCGGGTGCCGCAAAGTAGCCTAACCTGACCGGTTGCCCGGTGGGGCTTGGTTATGTTTGCTGCTCTACAGTCCTGGCTCGCACGAAGAGCACATTAAGTGCTCTTCGGCTCGTGCGGAACTCGCGACAAACATAACCAAGCCCCACCGGGCAACCTACCAACCAAGTCTTTTCAGCCCAGGCCCCTGTGTACCGCGCGTCTAAGATCTTCAAATTCAGGCAGCCTGACAATCGATTCTTATAGCAGAGGCCCCTTGGCCTTTAGTTTGATACAAGTTCCGCACGAGCCGGAAAGCACTTAATGTGCTTTCCGTGCGAGCAGGACTGTTCGCAGTAGCAAACTAAAGGCCAAGGGGCCCAGTCAACCTATCAGCAGCGATTACTCAGCAGTTAGTTGAATTTGAAGATCTTTGAGGCAAGATGGTATAGGCCGAGTGTGGTTTTGTCTCCGGCCCGTCCACGCAGGTTGGTAAAGAATCCGACCACGCCGTAGCGAGCGCGACGATACATGCGCTCGTCGTACTCCTTCAGGTCCTTCCACAGCGTCTTCAGGCGCTCATCGGCGCAATCTTCCTCGGAAAGTTTGGTGAGCACCGAACAAATGGCCATCATCATGGTGAAGTAGCCCATCATGTACGAACGCAGACGCGAGGACTCAACGTCCTGGTACAGGTGGAACGATTCCATCATGATGCGCGTTACGCGGAACTGCTGACCCAGACGCTTGACCATCGTGGCCTCATTGACGCTCTGGCCCTCGCGACCGATAAAGTAGCGATAGAGGTCGATGTCGGCGTAGTACATGGTCTTGCAGCGCGGCAGCGGCACGTATGCGTAGATATTATCCACGTAGAACGTGTGTGCCGGCATAGGCAGATTGGACTCGCGCAGCACATCGGTGCGATAGCACAGACTGTGCATGAGCAGGTTCTGATCGGGACGGAAGTGTCCGATCTGGTCCCAAGAGAAAATCTTTTTGCGCGGCAGGGCAAACTTGTAGCCAATAGCGGTATGCGTGCCCTCGTAAACCTTCTCGTACACGTAGTTCGAGATAAACAGGTCGACGCGCTGGTCGCGCTCCTCAAAGCCACGCAGAATCGACAGCATGGTCGAAAGCGCCGCACCGTCGAGCCAGTCGTCCGAGTCGACAACCTTGTAGTAGGTGCCCTGCGCCTCACGCAGACCCGAAAGGACGGCAATACCGTGGCCGCCGTTCTCCTGGTGAACCGCGCGGATGATACCGGGATAACGGGCCTCCCACTCGTCAGCCTTGGCGGCCGTCTCGTCCTTGGAGCCGTCGTCCACCACGATAATCTCGATATCGGTGGCGTAATTGCTCCCCTCCAAGATGGAGGTGATGCAATGGTCCATGTCCTTGGCGGCGTTATACGAGGGAATACCGAATGTTATGACTTTATGCATGGCAGGCGATAATCTCATCCGAAAGATCGAGGGCGGAATTGGTCACGGCGTCCATATCGTAGTAACGATACTCGGCCAGACGACCCACCGGGTGGAAGTTCGTCAGGTTCTGGACGCGCTCAAGATAGCGCTCGTAGAGCTCACGGTTCTCGGGCTCCAGGATAGCGTAGTACGGGGTCTCGCCCGAGCCGGGCGTATAGGCCTTGGAGTACTCCTTCATAATGGTGGTCTTGCCGGGCAGGACCTGACCGGTCATGTTCTTGAACTCGGTGATACGCGTGTAGTCCTCGCTCGTAGTGTAGTTGACGGTGCCCACGGGCTGGAACTGGTCCATATCGAGCGTCTCGAACTTCATATCGAGCGTGCGGTACGGCAGCGCGCCCAGGTCGAGGTTGAACAGCTCGTCGAGCGGACCGGTGTAGACGATCTCACCACCATAGACCTTGCCGTCAATCTTGACGGTGGTCTCGTCGATTTCAAAGAGGTCGCGGGCGTCCACGTCGCAGAACACATCAATCAGATCGTGATCGAGCATATGCTCGAACAGCGCGGTATAGCCGTCCTGCGGCATGCCCTGGAAAGGAGCCTGCGGGAAGTAGCGATCGTCATCGCCCACAAAGACGGGGACGCGGCCGGTGATCGAGGGGTCGATTTGATCGGGTGTCTGGCCCCACTGCTTCATGGTGTAATGCAAAAAGACGTTCTCGTAGACGTAATCGGCGACCTCGGCAAGATCCGGGTCGTTCTTCTTACGCAGCTCCATAATGGGCACCTTGACGTCCTTGCCAAAGGTCTCCACGAGCTTCTGATACAGCTCCTCGCCGCGCTCATCGCCAAAGGCGAGCTTGAGGCTCGTATGGTTAAAGGGCACGGGCATAAGGGTACCGTTGATGTTGGCGAGCACCTTGTGCTGGTAGTCCGTCCACTTGGTAAAGCGCGACAGGAAATTGTGGACGCGCTCGTTAAAGGTATGGTAGATGTGCGGACCATACTCGTGGACCAGGATTCCCGCCTCGTCAGTGCAGTCGAAGGCATTGCCCGCAATGTGGCTACGGCGTTCCAAAACGGCAACACGATAGCCGATAGTTTCGGCAAGACGGCGGGCGCAAACGGCACCGGCATAACCGGCGCCGACAACGATCATGTCGTACGCACCGGCATTAAAGCCTTCAGGCAGGCCTGAGGTAATCTGCATCGATACTCCTTGTCAAAAGCCACACGCTTTTTAACTGGGCTTTTTCTCGAACATACGTCGAGACATATTTATCAGAGCGATTATAGCGCTAATGCGTCCTATAATGAGCTTACCACACAAGGAAAGCTCAAGCACCGCGGCGTACATTATTGAAAGGTAAACCCGCTAGCAGCGGGTTTATTCGTGTACAGCCGAGGGCCTGGAGCTTAGCGAAACGCTTGTAAGGAGTAACATGAGCGATTTCCTAAACCGTATGAAGTCTGCCGCCAAGGCCGACCTTAAGACGATCGTCCTGCCCGAGGGCGAGGATCCGCGCACCATCGTCGCAGCCACCAAGATTATCGAGGAGGGCCTGGCCAAGATCGTCATCCTGGGCAACCCCGACGAGATTAACGTTCCCGGCGCTACCGTCATCGACCCGCGCAATGCCGAGAAGCACGAGGAGTACGCGCAGAAGTTTGCCGAGCTCCGCGCCAAGAAGGGTGTCACCATCGAGCAGGCTCGCGCCCAGGTGATGGACGCTACCTACTTTGGCACCATGATGGTCAAGATGGGCGATGCCGACGGCCTGGTCTCCGGCGCCTGCCACTCCACCGCCGACACCCTGCGCCCCGCGCTGCAGATCCTCAAGACCGCCCCGGGCACCAAGCTGGTCTCGGCCTTCTTCGTGATGTGCACCGACACCCCGCAGTTCGGCACCGACGGCACGCTGATCTTCGCCGACTGCGGCCTTAACATCAACCCGTCCTCCGACGAGCTCTCTGAGATCGCCATCGCTTCCGCTCACTCCTGGTCCACCTTCATGGGCAACGTCGAGCCGCACGTGGCCATGCTCTCCTACTCCACCATGGGCTCCGCCGGCGGCGAGGTCGCCAAGAAGGTCCAGGAGGCCGTGAAGTTCTGCAAGGAGAAGGCTCCCGAGCTCGCCATCGATGGCGACCTGCAGCTCGACGCCGCTATCGTCCCCACCGTCGCCCAGCTCAAGGCCCCCGGCTCCTCCGTCGCCGGCAAGGCCAACGTGCTCGTGTTCCCCGACCTCGAGGCCGGCAACATCGGCTACAAGCTTGTCCAGCGCTTCGCCGGTGCCGACGCTTACGGCCCCATCCTGCAGGGCATCGCCAAGCCGGTTAACGACCTTTCGCGCGGCTGCTCTGCCGACGACATCGTGGGTGTCGTGGCCATCACCGCCGTCCAGGCCCAGATGGCTGAGTAGCGGACATATCCCCTCGGGACCCTACAGGGTAAAGCTCTGAAAACGTCCTCGGACATGCATGAAACCCCCGCTGCGCACTTCGTGCGGCGGGGGTTTCATGCGTCCTGCGGAATATTTTCAGAGCTTTACCCTGTAGGGTCCCTGCCGCCACGTAGCAATCAGAGAATCCGGGGTGGACGGCGGCTTGGCTACGAGCTGGAGCTGAAAATCTGAATGGATGGGTGCCGTTGCTGGGAGCGCAGGCGTTGCTGATGATGATCACTTTGGAGATTGAAAGGCCGGTGGGCTTCGGCGGTTGTTGTGCCGGAAACTACATCCCAGTTTGGAGGCGGATTGTGGGATGTGGCTTCCGCTTGGGGCCTGTTTGGGAAACTTTGGGACGGAATTTTGCTTTATTGTGGGTCGCACTTTCCGCAACGTGCCTCAACCGGAAAGCGTGTCCCAGTATTTGCGCTCGAAATGGGATGGGGTTTCCGCCGTCCACCTGCTAGTAAAAAGGCCTCCGGAGCTGTTGCTCTGGAGGCCTTTCGTTTACTTGCAAATGCGCGCGTTAGTTGTTCTTGGTCAGGCGCTCGACGTCGTGGGCGATCATGTATTCCTCGTCAGTGGGGATGACCATGACCGTGACGGCGGAACCGGCGGCGCTGATGACCTGCGGGCCGTTGCCCACAGCCTCGCGGTTCTTGTTGTTGTCGATGCGTACGCCCAGCCACTCAAAGCAGTCGCAGAAGGCCTTGCGGATCGACCAATCGTTCTCGCCGATGCCGGCGGTAAAGGTGATGGTGTCCACGCCCGCCATGGAAGCGATCATGGAACCGGCCTGCTGCATGGCCTTGTATGCGAACATATCGAAGGCAAGCAGGCAGCGCTCATCGCCCTCGGAGGCGCGCGTGCGGATGTCGCGGGCGTCGTTGGAGATACCCGAAATGGCAAGCAGGCCGGACTGCTTGTTCATCATGTCGTCGACTTCCCGGTAGTTGTAACCGCCCTCGCGCTGCAGGTAGCATACGGTAGCCGGGTCAATGGAACCGCAGCGGGTACCCATCATCAGACCGTCAAGCGGCGTGAGGCCCATCGTGGTGTCGCGGCACACGCCGTCCTCGATAGCAGCAAGCGAAGCACCGTTACCCAAATGGCACGAAAGCAGACGGTGGCAGCGCGAACCCAGGATCTCCTTGGCCATCATCCACTCATAGCGGTGGCTCGTGCCGTGGGCGCCGTACTTGCGCACGTGGTACTTGTCGCACACGTCCTTGGGCAGCGCGTAGGTATAGGCGACCTCGGGCATGGTCATGTGGAACGAGGTGTCGAAGACCGCCACGTTGGGCAGCTCCGGATACTTCTCACGGCAATACTCAATCGCCGCGGCCTCGCCGTAGTTGTGCAGCGGAGCAAGCGGTGCCACCTCGAGAATCTTGGCCATGACCTCGTCGTCGACGACCGCGGAATCATCGAAGTGCCAGCCGCCCTGAACGATGCGATGCCCAATGCCATCAATCGTAAAGTCGGTCTTCTCGAGCTCCTCGAGCACACGAGCGATAGCAGAGCGATGATCGGGGAAAGGGACCTCCTCGGTCTGCTTGGCGCCACCGTTCTCGGAGTGGCCAAAGATGCCCATGTCCGAACCGATACGTTCGCAGTTGCCCTTGGCGAAAACCTCGCGGGTAACGGTATCCAAAAGCTGATATTTAAGGCTTGAGCTGCCGGCGTTGACAACAAGTACGTTCATGAGACTCCTTTGCAGTGCAATACGGTCGACGCAGACCCCTTAAGGCGGCCGCATTTTAATAAGAAGTTATCACAACTTGATAAATAGCTATCAAGCATATCGCCCAACGAGCACAAAAGAGGGGCCGAACGGCGCTCGGTCGTCCAGCCCCTCCCCTCTTGCAATTACTTGCCGTTGACGATGCGCTCGACGTCAGAAGCGATCATGAACTCCTCGTCCGTGGGAATGACGAAGATCTTGACCTTGGAATCCTTGGCAGACAGGCACCAAGCGCCGTCGCCACGCAGGGCGTTACGGGCATGGTCCATCTTGACGCCCATAAAGGCCAGACGGTCGGCAACGCCGGCGCGAACGGCCGGAGCGTGCTCACCGATGCCGGCGGTGAAGACCAGCGTGTCCATGCCGCACATGGAAGTGGCCATCTCGGCAGCCTTGGCGGCAATCTTGTAGACGAACATATCGAAGGCGAGCTGAGCCTCAGGGTCACCAGCAGCGGCGAGCTCCTCGACATTGCGGCAGTCGTTGGTCTTGCCGCCGGTCACAGCCAAAAGGCCGGACTTCTTGTTCATCATCTCGTCGACCTCGTCGAAGGTGTAGCCGCCCTCGCGCTGCAGGTAGCACACGGTAGCCGGGTCGATGGAGCCGCAGCGGGTGCCCATCATGACGCCGTCGAGCGGGGTGAGGCCCATGGTGGTGTCCATGCACTTGCCGTCCTCGATGGCGCACAGGGAGGCACCGGAGCCGATGTGGCACACGACGACCTTGCGGGCCTCGCCGTTGGTCATCTCGGCGACCTTCTTGGAGATGTAGCGGTAGCTGGTGCCGTGGGCGCCGTACTTACGGATGTGCAGCTTGTCGCAAACATCCTTGGGAAGGGCGTAGGTCTTGGCGACCTCGGGCATGTTGAAGTGGAAAGCGGTGTCGTAGACCGTGACGTTGGGCAGATCGGGATACTGCTCCAGGCAGTACTCGATAACGTTGGCCTCGGGGTTGTTGTGCAGCGGCGCCAGCGGGGCGACCTCGCGAATCTTGGCGAGGACGTCCTCGTCGACGAGGGAGGAATCACCAAAGTACCAACCGCCCTGAACGATACGGTGGCCGATGCCCTCGATCTTGACGCCGTTGGCCTCAAGGTCCTTCAGGACGACCTCGATGGCGACCTTGTGGTCGGGGAACTCGATGTTCTCGGTCACCTTCTTGGAACCGTTGGCAGCGTGGGTGAAGGTACCGCCGGTAAAGCAGACGCGCTCGCAGGAGCCCTTTGCGGACACCTTGTGGGACTTGGTATCGATGACCTGATACTTAAGGGTCGAAGATCCTGCGTTGACGACCAGAACGTTCATGTGTCTCCCTACTAACAGGCGGTGTGGCGCCGCCAGGTTACATACGCTTTAATAATAAACCCAAACGCCCTCGCGCTCGGGTTTATTGCGTTGATATATAAGTTATCGGTGCTTGAGCTTCCGTTTCATTGCAAGGAAAAAGCGCCCTCAGATGAGGTTCTCGCCCAGGTTCTTGCCACCGAGAACGTGCATGTGGAAGTGCATGACGGTCTGGCCGGCGTTGACGCCCTTGTTGGAGATGACGCGGAAACCGTCCTCCAAGCCCTTGGCCTTAGCGACCTCCTGGATGGCGTGAGCCATGGCGCCCATGGTCTCGGCAGGTACGTTGTCGGCGATGTCACTGTAGTGCTTCTTGGGGATCACGAGCGTATGGACCGGCGCCTGGGGATTGAGGTCGTCGAAGGCGATGACCTGGTCGTCCTCATAGACAACGGTCGAGGGGATCTCGTGGTTGGCAATTTTGCAGAAGATGCAATCGCACATGGTTGGTTCCTTTCTCACAGGCCAAGGTAATTATATTTGGTCGGGATGGTTAGAACGAGAGGTTGTCGTCGGTGTTGGCGGCTTCGCCATCGGCGAGCACGTCGTTGCCGTCGACGTCCTTAAGAAGCACCGAGACCTTCTGCTCGGCATCGGACAGGCGGGTGCGCAGGCTCTTGAGGAGCTCTACGCCGCGGGTATAGCTCTCGAGCGACTCCTCGAGCTCCATATCGCCCGACTCCAAGCTACGGATGATGAGCTCCAACTCCTGCGAAGCCTGCTTGTACGTAAGCTGCTCGACCGGGGTTTTCTCTGCCATATCTGTTTCCTTTCCTAGAGGTTTATCGCTATGAAACGCGGCCTACTCGACCGTATCGACCGTTGCCGCCACGTTGCCGTCTGCCATGCGCACGCGGATGGCGTCGCCGGGCTTAAAGGTCTTGGCGCTCGTGGCCACACCATCATCGCTGTACGCGATGGAATAGCCGCGAGCAAGCACCTTGAGCGGCGACAGGGCATCGAGTGAGGCTGCCGCACGGCCCAGGTCGGACGCGGGCTTGTTGAGCATCGTGCGCCCCTGATGCTCCAGACGGGAACTCGCAAGCGCGAGCGCATGGCGCTTACCATCGAGCCCCGAGGTGCTTGCAACCAGACGCTCGGGCAGGCGCTCAAAGTTGGAGCGGAATGTCCCGACCGAACGTACTATGGCGCCCGACAGGCGATCGGCAGTCAGCGCAAGCTCCGATTCGCGACGCTCGACCATAAACGTTGGGTCGTTGAGGCACGGGCGGCACGCAGCCGCATCGAGCGCATCGCCCAAGCGGGCCGTATAGGTATCCCAGGCGCGGCGACCGCGCTGGTCGAGCATCTCCAGATCAACCTGATTCGACCCAATCATCGATGCCATCGCGGCACCCAGACGCTGGTGGCGCGCCTCGAGCACGTCGGCCAACTCCGTCATAGCCGGCGCCACCGATTCTGCCGCCGCCGTGGGCGTGGAGGCGCGGCGGTCGCTCACCATGTCGCAAATCGAGGTATCGGGCTCATGGCCAATGCCGGTCACCACGGGCACAGGACAAGCCGCCACCGCACGGGCAAGCTCCTCGTCATTAAAGGTCATGAGGTCCTCAAAGGAGCCGCCGCCGCGCACCAGCAAGATGCAGTCGGGCGCCGGCGTGATGGCGGCGGCACGGCGCAGGCCCTCAATAAGCTCGGCCGGCGCACCCTCGCCTTGAACCTTGGCGCCCACGCAGACGAGCTCGACGAGCGGGTTGCGACGACGCAATGTGCGCTTGACGTCGTCGATTACGGCACCCGAAAGCGAGGTGACGACCGCCACGCGGGAGCAGAACACCGGGATGCGGCGCTTGCGCGCTTCGTCCATCAGGCCCTCGCGGCGTAGCTTTTCGGCCAGTTGCGCCACTTGTTGACGCAGCAGACCCTCCCCCGCCAGCGAAAACGAGCGAGCGACAAAGCTCATGCGGCCCGTGGCCTTATAGAGATTGAAGCTGCCCTTAAAGCTCACCTGCATACCGTCGCGCAGATCGAACGTGCGCTTGAGATAGGCACCCTTCCAAATGATGCAGTCAACGGCGGCCGAATCGTCCTTGATCTGGAAATAGCAGTGGCCGCTTCGGGCGTTAGGACCACGAAAACCCGTGACCTCGCCCAAGACGCTCAGCTGCGGAATGGCATCGAGCGCACCGGCGGCGATCTCCACCGCCTGGCTCACGCTGAGCTCCTTGCGCTCTTGCTCGTCCGAACCGTCGAACTCGGCGGAAACGGCATTACCGGTTAGGTTCCAGCCTGCCACGCAGCCTCCTTTCGTTATCGAGCACAGAGGCTCCGGCCCCGTGCGAAATTAAGTCCAACACATAGTACAGCGCCGCGAGGACACGAATCCCCGCGGCGCCTGCCTGTCCCATTTGTTATCGGTTGGAGTTTCTGTTGTAGCGAGCCATAAGGTAGAGCAACTGAATGATCGAAGTGAGCGCTGCAGCCACATAGGTAAGCGCGGCTGCCGTCAGTACCTTCTTGGCGCCGTTGACCTGCTTGGAGCTCATGCCCGACTGCTCGATGTACGCCACAGCACGTCGGCTGGCGTCAATCTCGACAGGCAACGTAACGAGTTGGAACAGCACACTAAACGAGAAGAAGATCAACGCGAGGGTCGTGAGCCCGGCAATGTTCATAAACAGGCCCAAGAGTAACACGATGGTCCAGGTGTTCTGGGTAAAGTTGACGACCGGCACGAGGGCGGTACGCACTTTCATCATGGCATAGCCGCTTTGACGCTGGGCGGCATGGCCCGCCTCGTGGCAGGCGACGGCAACGCTTGCGACCGAACCGCCCGAACGGTTGGCATCCGACAGATACAGGTTGTTGTCCTGCGGGTTGTAATGGTCGGTGAGCTCGCCAGCGACACCCTTGATACCCACGGCGCTACAACCGTTGGCATCGAGCATGCGGCGAGCGACTGTGGCACCCGTATCGCCGTCCGAGCGAACCTTGGACCAGGTTTTGTACGTCGAGTTGATATAGTTCTGTGCGGCAAGGCCAAGCACCGTGCAGACAAGAACAACCAGCAGGTACAGCGGGTCGATGCCAAAGCCGTATCCATAGTAATAAGGCATGCGAATTCCTCCGAGTCGAGTTACACGTTGGAGGCATTTTACCCACTCAACCGGCTAGGCTTCCCTACAGGAGCTCGATTTTGCCGTCCTTCACCGTCAACCCCATATTGCCGGAAAGCAGATCGTCCAGGCGCGAGCCCACAAGCTCAAAGCGCCAACCTTCGCGCAGGCGGCTCTGCTCGGGATGCTCAATGTAGTCGGCCAGGTCATCGCGCGAGGCAATGACCGAGGTCGCAACGCCTGAGCGCTCGGCAACCAGGCGGATAAGCGCATACATAAGGTCAGTCACGCTCTCCAGCTCCGGCGAAATCTGACGATGTCCGCGCACCAAGAGCGGCAGGCGATCGTGCGGACAGCTCGCACCGCGCTTGATGGCCATGAGCGCACCGTCCACGTCGCGCTCCCCCAATTGATCGGTACCGCGAATGCTACGGAACTCCTCAACGCGCACGGGATTGCGCTTAACGAGCGCTAGCAGCGTGTCGTCGGACATGACCCACTTGCGTGGGATGTTGCGCCGCTCGGCGCGGTCCTCGCGCCAGGCGGCGAGCTCGCGCGCGATACCCAGCTGATGACGGCTGCACGAATTGATGCGCTTGACCTTGCGGAACGCCTCGTGGCGATCGGCGCGATAGTGCGACTCGTCAGCCAGCGGGCGCAGCTCGTCGAGCACCCAGTCCACACGGCCCAGCTCGCGCAGGCGGCTCATCATCTCGGTATAGGCGACGATCAGGTACTTGACGTCATCGATCGCATACTCAATCTGCTTATCGGTCAGCGGGCGGCGCGACCAGTCGGTCAGTGACTCGGTCTTGGGCAGCGATACGCCGCAGAACGTCTGAACAAGCGCGCCATACGAAATCTGCTGGCGCTCGCCCAAAAAGGCGGCGGCGACCTGCGTATCGAAAATCGGTCGTGGCAGCACGCCCACGGTATGGAGCATGACCTCCATATCCTGCGAGCACGCGTGGAAGACCTTGGTCACGCTCTCGTCGGCCATAAGCTCGGCCAGCGGCGATAGGTCGTCGATTACCAGGGGATCGACCGCGACGCTCTCAGCAGGGGTGGCAATCTGAACCAAACATAGACGCGGATGGAACGTGCGCTCGCGCAAAAACTCGGTATCGACGGCAATCGCGTCGAACTCACGGGCGCGCTGGCAAAAGTCGAGTAGAGCCTGATGTGTGGAAATGTACATATCAACCCATCGAATAAGGTTAGGCCCGAAAAACACGGGTAGGATATCGGCATTGCCTTACAACTATACTCGGTTAGTCACAGAACGGGAACGTAAGTATGCGCTGCCTTATCATCCACAACCCGGCATCGGGCCCCAGCTCAGATGAAATCTTCGCATTCACGCACGCCCTTGCACAGGGCGGCGACGAGGTCGTGATGCGCTTTATCGGCGATGGCATGGAACCCGAGGACGCCGTGGCAGACGTGCGCGAGTTTGACCGCGTGGTCGTTTCGGGCGGCGACGGCACTGTCTCCAACGTGCTCGACCAGATGCGCGGATGCGGTGTCCCCACGCTCGTCTTCCCCTCCGGTACGGCCTGCCTGTTCTTCAACAACATCGGCAATGCCCCCGAGGCGGCGGCGCTCGCCAAGGCCTGCCGTGCCGGTCGCACGGTCAAAGTCGACATGGGCGAGCTCTTTTGGCTCGACGAGAACGGCAACGAGAAGCGCCACGGCTTCATCATCATCGCCGGCTCGGGCTTCGACGCCGAGATCATGATGAAGGCCGCCCCCACCAAAAACGACATCGGCGAGATCGCTTACTTCCTCTCCGCGCTCGCCACGCCCAATCCCACGGTGGCGCACTTTACGATTGAGCATGACGGCATTGTCGAGGAGCTCGACGGCATCTGCTGCATGGCCGGCAACACCTCGGTCATCCAAAACGACATCAACCTGTTCCCCGACTGCCGTATGAACGATGGCATGGTCGACATTGCGGTCATCGAACCCGTAAAAACTGTGCAGCTTCTACCGACTGTGATCACCGCCGCACTCGACCCCGCCGGCAAGGTACTCGGCCGCCCGCAGTTCAAGATCATCCAGACCAAGGAAGCCAAGATCACCTGCACCCCGTCGCTGGGCATGCAGTTCGATGGCGAGATTATCTCCAGCAATTCGGGCGTCTTTGGAGCCCGCGCGCTTCCGCAATGCCTCGACCTCATCGTCGACGAATTCTCCCCGCTCGGAAAATAGGAGGACCCTATGAACGACAATCCCCTGCTCGGCTTTATCATCATCGTTTTGGCCATGCTCGTCGGCTATGCGATCAACGTGATCCACCGCCGGAAGAAGTAATTCCACATTGGTATGATATTCATCCAATTATCGTCTCCCCTGCTGTTTATGCATTTGCCAAACAGCGGGGGATTTTCTTTGCGCCCCGTGCAAGGCGCTTTATTCAGGTAATGTAATTGCAGGACGTCTTTATTAAAGTAAAGCTACAAACCGAGTATAAGTAACCACTCATCGCATATTTCATTACGCTTATCGAGTAAGTTTCTTTCATAGATGAATATTGTTTCCAGTTCGTTACGCTAATGGGGTGTCTTTATTGGCTGAAGCTCTCTGGCAACGGAGAGCTTTCGCACGCTGGGAGGGAAAATGAGGAAAACTCACCCCGTCAACGCGCTCAAAAAGCTTGGCATAGGCCTCGCCTTTGGAGCTGCAACCATCATGTCCATGCCGACGTCTGCGCTCGCCTGCACGCAGATCTACATGGGCGGCAAGCTCACGGCGGACGGCAACACGTACTACGGCCGCGCCGAGGACTTTGGCAAGCGCTATCTTAAGCACTACGGCATCGAACCTGCCCACGAACCCGGCTTTAAGTACAGCTCGATTGAATCTGCTTTTGAATACACTTCGAACAAGCCTACCTATCGCTACAGCTATGTACGCGACCACCCCTCCAACTGGATGGGTCGCACCGACGCCTACTCCGAGGCCGGCATCAACGAGAAGGGCGTCTCCTGCTCCGCCACGCTAAGCACCTCCTATAACGAGGAGGCCGCTGCAGCAGACCTCATCGATGAGGAAGTGGGTCTGGGCGAGTACAGTTACGGCAGCATCATCCTGGGCGAGAGCGCCACGGCCCGCGAGGGCGTCGAGCTCCTCGGCAGCCTGATCGATGATCAAGGCGTCTGCACCAACGACCAGATCATCATCGCCGACAACAACGAGACCTGGCTGTTCGCCACACTTTCCGCCCATCAGTGGATCGCCATGAAGCTCGCTGACGACGTCGCGTCGCTCAACCCTAATATCGGGAGCCTCAACTACGATGTCGACCTCAATGACACCGAGAATTGCCTCCACTCTGAAAAGATCCAATCCATGCCCGAAGAAAAGGGTTTCGCCAAATACTCCGCTGACGGCAAATTCGATGTCGCCCAAACGTATGGCGAAAGCCTCGCCGATTCCGGCGTAAACCAGTGGTCCCGCTATGTGCAAGGCCGCGATTATTTTGGTAGTCAGCTGACCGAAGGCACAGATTACGACATTATCACAGTAAAGGAGAAAGGAAAACCTGACCAAAAGGGAGCCATGGTCAGCGAAATCCAGCCCCTGTTCTTCAAGCCTGGCAAGTCTGGTTGGAGCACTTTCGAGTTGATTCGCGCCTTCGGCAACCGCGGCGAGAACGTCCCTGGCCTCAACGCGAACACTGATGGTGTTTATTGCATCGGCAGCGAGCGCAACACCGAGATCAACCTCTTCCAGATTCGTCGCGGGTATGACCCCGAAGTCGCTACCATCCAGTGGGAAATGCTCTCCCGCGCCGCGTACTCCGTCGCCATCCCGTTGTACTCCGCTCTGATAACTGAGGTCAGCCCGTACTTCAGCGATCAGACCGTCTCCTTCGATCACTGCAAACAGACTGACGTCGTGTACAACGAGGAGCCCGAGAACTCAATCAACTACGTCCTCATGGACATCAGCTCGCTCTGCTTTGAGAACCCTGACACCCTTGGTATCAGCGTCCGTGCCTACCTCGATGCGCTCCAGAACGAGCTCATCGAGCAGAACAAGGAAGTTGACGCCGCCATGCTAGCCGAGACGACCACCGAGGGCCGCACTGCCCTGGCCAACAAGGCCGGCAAGGCTGCTACCGAGAACACCTACAAGAAGTGCAAGGCCCTGCTCCAGGAGATGCGCGCCTATCAGAAGGCCGAAAACTTCGACCAGCCCTTCACCCCGAGCGACCTGAACACCGAGACCAACGGCCTCAAGGTGTCCATCACCTACGCCAAGGACGCTCTTGCCACCGACCCGGTAACCCCGGATCAGCCTGGTACTCCTGAGCAGCCCGGTACCCCCGAGCAGCCCGCTAAGCCCGAGCAGCCCACCACCAAGCCCGAGAAGCCTGGCAAGTCGGACACCACGACCACGGTAACCACCAACAAGACGAACACCAAGGGCGGCCTGCCCACCACCGGTGATCGTTTTGATGGCCGCATGGTGGCCGCATTCGCCATCGCTGGCGTTGCCGTCATCTCCGCGGGCGGTTACTTCCTCTACCGTCGCAATAAGGAGTAACGTCTTAGCTGAGCGGACAAGGCAGCAATGGCAGCCTCGCCCGCTCAGCCCGCTCTTTTGACCGGCGGGAAACCCGCCTGAAATCTTTTTAAAAAAGATTTCCCCGCACACACTTTGCTGTGCTATAGTGCAGCGCAACAGCAACAAGGTGCGACCGCGCCACGGCATCATGAAAGGAGCCACCGACATGAAGAACACGATGAAGTCTCTCAACAACTGGTGGTGGCGTGATGCGAATACGATCGGTCGACAGTGAGTCCCTCACGCCTGCTTTTGCGCTCTAGGTGATTGGAAGGCCTCCGGTTTCGACCGGGGGCCTTTTTCTATCTCGAGCCCGATCGCATTCGCATCACGCGCCTCCGTTTTTCTCTTACACTCCCCTTTTTGAAAGGATTTTCACCATGTCTCAGAACACCACCGCCACCGCCCAGCCCCGCACCGTCCAGACCGCCGACCGCGGCAAACTCGATGTCCGTGCCCTCGTCCTGCTCGCCATCCTGCTCGCCGCCGGCTTCATCCTCAACTTCACCGTCGGCAAGGCAGTCTCGAGCATTTCGGGCGGTATGATCAGCCCCGAGTTCATCATCTCGGCCTTCTGCCTCACCATTCTGGTCGTTCGCCCCAACATCGGTCAGGCGCTCGTCATTGGCCTCATCTCGGCTGCCGTGATCCAGATCACCACCACTTCGCCGTTCGTCGATTTTGCCGCCGAGGGCATCGCCGCCATGCTCATGGCCGGCATCGTCAACGCCGCCGGCAAGAACGGTCAGGTCAAGCCCGCCATCGCCATTGTTGCAACCTTCCTGACCACCTTTGTCTCCGGCGTCATCTTCATGGTCATCAAGATGGCCATGCTCGGCGTGGTAGGCGAGCTCGCCGCCGCCATGCTGCCCGTCGTTGCCATGACCGCCGTCTTTAACGCCATTCTGGTCGGCGCCCTCTACCTGCCCATCCAGAAGGCCCTGAAGCTCAACTAACCCACAGTGAGCCATCGGTAAAGACTGTCCCAAACGACTAGCTTTTGGGGACGTTCTTAAACGACTGGTCATTTAAGAACGTCCCCAATGACTATGAAAGGTATCCATGGAAACGATCATCAACGTCGACGATGTCTCGTTCTCCTATGGCACGCAGACCGAGCAGGCGCTCAGCCACATCTCACTCAGCGTGAACAAGGGAGATTTCATCGGCATCATCGGGCCCTCGGGCGCCGGCAAGTCCACGCTTGCCGCCTGCCTGTCGGGCGCCGTGCCCCACCACTACACCGGCACGTTCTTTGGGTCCGTCATGGTCGACGGCCACGACACCTGCGAAGTCTCGCTCACCGACGTGTCGCAAATCGTCGGCAGTGTGCTACAGGATATCGACACGCAGATGGTCGCTTCGATCGTCGAGGACGAGATGCTCTTTGGCCTCGAGAACTTTGGCGTTCCCCACGACCAGATCGAGCAGCGCGTGAGCGAAACGCTCGAGACCGTCGGCATCAGCGACCTGCGCGACCGCGAGATCGCCACGCTCTCGGGCGGACAGAAGCAAAAGGTAGCCATCGCCGCCATCCTCGCCATGCGCCCGCACGTCTTGGTTCTCGACGAGCCCACCGCGGCACTCGACCCCGCCAGCTCCACGTTGGTCTTCGAGACGCTGCGTGAGGCAAACCGCGCACTTGGAATCACCATCGTCGTCGTTGAGCAAAAGGTCGCCCTGCTCTCGGAGTACTGCAACCGCGTGCTCGTGCTCAACCATGGCGAAATTGCGCTGCAGGGCGAGCCACACGAGGTCTTCGCGCATACCGACGAGCTCCGTGCCATCGGCGTCGACTGCCCTCGCGTCACGCGTATCTTCAATAGCCTCGAGGCCGATGGCATGGTAAGCGGTACCCCCTGCTTGGATGTCGATGAGGCCGAGCGCCTGATTTCGGGCATCGTCGACCCCGCACGCGCGGCTATCGAAGCCCAGGCGCCCGCCGGTTCCCCGCATGCACCGTCGTTGCGCCCTCATGCCAAGGACGCCGAACCCGTACTCACCTTCGACCATGTTGAGTTTGCCTATCCCAATGGCGGCGCCGCCGTACACGACCTTAGCCTGACGCTCTATCCTGGCGAGCTCGTGGGCATCGTCGGCCAAAACGGCGCCGGCAAGACCACGCTCACCAAACTGCTCACAGGCCTGCTTAAGCCCGCCTCGGGCAGCGTGCGCGTCACGGGACTGGATACCGCAGCCGTTCCCACGAGCCGCATCGCTCGCGAGGTCGCGACCCTCTTCCAAAACCCCGACCGCCAGATCTGCAAGGACACCGTGCTCGACGAGGTCGCCTTTGGCCTGGAGCTTACCGGCATCGACCGTGCCGAGGCGCTGCGTCGCGCCCAGCTCGTCATCGACCGCTTTGGCTTGCCGGCCGACGAGGCGCCCTTCTCGCTCTCGCGCGGTCAGCGACAAATGGTGGCGCTTGCCTCCGTCGTAGTGGTTGAGCCCAAGATCGTCGTGCTCGACGAGCCCACGAGCGGCCTTGATTACCGCGAGTGCATGACCGTCATGGAAACGGTGCGCACCATGGCCGAGCGCGGTTGCGCCGTTATCATGGTCTGCCACGATATGGAAGTCGTCTCGGATTTTGCCGAGCGCATTGTGGTAATGGCCGACGGTCGCATCCTCGACCGCGGCCGCACGCACGAGCTATTCTCGAACATCGATCTCATGCGGCGTGCCTACGTGGAGCCTCCCCAGGTTATTGAACTCTCGCGCCGTCTGGCATCTTCCGTCTCGCCCGCTTTTGCGCAGGTGAGCGAGGTCACCGATGTCGTTCGAATTACCAAGGAGATGGTCCACCGTGGTTAACGTCATCGACTACATGCCGGGCGATACGCTGCTGCATCGCCTGAATCCCGTCGTCAAACTGGGCCTCGCTGCCGCCATCATCGTCGGCATCTTCTTGTCCGACACCTACGTGGCGCTGCTGGGCTTTTTGGCACTCACCCTTGCGCTGGGTGCCTATGCCGGCGTCGTCGACCGTCTGTTCTCGCTGCTCAAGTTGCTGATTCCGCTCGCGCTTATCATGCTGGTGCTCCAGCTGGCCTTTATGCGCGATGGCAACGTGGTATGGGGTTTTATCACCGACACGGGCCTCATCACAGGATCGAAGGCCTGCCTGCGCCTGCTGGGTGTGGCGTTACCACTCATCCTCATGCTCATGGTGACCAAGCTCAACGACCTTGCCAACGCCTGCGTCGAGGTGCTGCACGTACCGTATCGCTATGCCTTCACCTTTACCACGGCGCTGCGCTTTGTGCCGGTGTTTGGTCAGGAGATGAACGCCATCATGGAGGCGCAGACCGCACGCGGCGTCGAGTACGACACCAAGAACCCCATCAAGAAGCTTAAGCTCATGTTGCCACTGTGCGTGCCGCTGCTCATCTCGAGCGTGGGCAAGACCGATGCCACAGCCTTGGCGGCAGAACAGCGCGGCTTCTATCTGCGTACGCGCGCCAGCTCGTACAAGCGCTACCCCATCAAGGGCCTGGACATCGCCGTGCTCATCGTCAGCATCGTCCTCATCGCCATCGGCTTCCTGTTCTAGTTCACCACCGACAGCAACCGCCCAACGCAAAAGGCCTCGGCTCGCACCAAACGAGCCGAGGCCTTTACTGTTTCACCAGATAAAACCTACCAAAATTAACCTGTCCCTTTTTGGCAGGTCGGAAGCTAGAGGCGATAGAGAGCGCCGCTGCGGATGATGGATTCGCGCACCAGGACATCCATGGCGTCGAGGGTGATCTCGGGCATCTCTCGGTACTTCTGCAGCACCGATAGCTCGGTGCAGGCCAGAATGACACGGTCGCAGCCGCTACGGGCGAACTCCCACATCACGCGGTCGAACTTATCCATATCGGGCTCACGTCCGGCCTTCACATCATCGTAGATAAGCGACATCACATCGTTCTGACGTTTCTCGCTGGGATAGACAACCTCAACACCCGCAGCCTTACATTCGCGGCCGTAGACGCCCGCGCCCACGGTTCCGTCGGTGCCCATGATGCCAATCTTGTGCACTGGCTCGGCCGGCATACTCAGGTTGGGGTCGAACTCGCACTCCCCCATCACCGCACCGGCCAGAGCATAGCGCACCGACTCACGCGGCATATGGATAATCGGCACCTTCGTAAACGACTGGATCTGGTCGTAGAAGTAGTGCGACGTGTTGCAGGGAATGGCAATGTGCGCACAGCCCAGCGACTCGAGTGCCTGGGCACACTCTTTCATGGTCGCCAGCAGCTTAGCATGCTCGCCGGTCTTAATGGCCAACGTGCGGTCGGGCATGGTCGACTTGGAGAGCACCACCATGTCGATATGTTCCTGATCGCAGGCAGCAGCCGTATGACGCACCACCTGGTCGTAGTAATACGACGTGGCCTCGGCGCCCATGCCGCCGATAACTCCCAGCTTTTCCATCGCCGCCTCCTTGGTGACGCTTGCGCAATTGCGCGTATCATACCCGCGCCCGCCCGATGCAAACCGGACGGGCGCCGCGCTCATCTACTTGTAATACGTCTTGAACAGCTTAAAGTGGCGCAGCTTGGTGTGCCACATGCGCAGCCAGCGGTTAAAGACAAAGTCGCCCTTCATAAACGAAGGGTCGGCGCCCTTACCTTCCCTGTCCAGGCGATGCACCTTCGCACGCAACTCGGGATCCTTGACGTACTTGTCGACGACGCCCATGGGGACGACCATCCACAGGGCCTCGTCCTGAGCCGTCACAAACTCCGGCTCAAACGGACGGTTGAACACATACTCGTCCACCACATACTTGGCAACGTTAAAGCCGCTGTTGGTAACGTAGTAGTTGCTGCGGCCCTGGCGCGTGTTGAAATCGAAGAACTTAAACGAGCCGTCGCGCTCGTCGTACTTAACGTCAAAGTTGGAATAGCCCACAAAGTGAAGGTCCTCGAGCAACTTGCGCACGCCGCCCATGAGCTCGTCGTTGGGCTCGGTAATGATACAGGCATGGTTGCCAACACCGTGGGGCTGATGCTCCTCGAGCAGCACATGGCCCAGGCACATCATGCGCACCTTGCCGTTGCGGTCGGAATAGCTGGTGAGCACGCGCATGTACTCGTCGTTGCCGGGCACGCGGTCCTGCAAGATCAGATCGTCGGTGTAGCCGCTGGCATACGAATCGCGAATGACCTGTTCCAGCTCGGCGCGGTCGGCAATCTCATAGGCCTTCTTCTGACCCTCGAACTCATGTTGCCACCACATGATGCCGTCAGAAGGCTTCAGAATCATCGGGTAAGGAAAATCGATCTGGTCGAGCACTTCGGCAGGCGCCTCACCCTGGGCATTAAGCATCGCCTTGGTAAAGGTAAACGTGTGCGGATAGGGCACACCATGCTTCTCGCACAGCTCGTAGAAGATCTCCTTCTTCTGGCACTGCTCGAGCATGCTGTAGGGCGCGTAGGGAGCGACGATGTTATCCGCCAGCTCATGAGCATCTTTGGCTTGAGCCACGAGAGCGACATAGTTGTCGCCACAACCCACAAGGACAATCGTCTTGTCGGCATGCGCTTGGGCAATGCCGTTGACGGTTTTGAGCATCACGGGCATGGTGTCGATATCCACGTTGGGCGTGTAGTCGATAATCTGGCTGCGGTACGCGGGACCCGTCTGATACTTGCCAAAGACCAGACTCTTGACCTGGTACTCCTCGTAGAAGGCGCGCGCCACCGAATAGGCGTTGATGTCGCCACCAAGCAGCACGGGAATGAACTCGCGCTCTGTAAATTGCAATGCCATGGAAACTTCCTATCATGAACTGCCCACACAACGGGCGGTCTTTGCGCAACTGATTTATTCTAGCGTGCCAAGCCGCCGGCGCCCAAAGCTCCACCGTATCTATGGCAATCGACGTAATCGTCCAGCACGAAGGCCAGCACGAAGACGGCGCTCACCGTTGTATGACAATGGGCAATGAACCTACCATTGTTGTAGGATTCAGCGTATTGACATCCTCAAACGAAAGGCGCACACGTGCCCCAAGACCATCCGACCGATAATCCTATCCTCAATGCCGCGAAGCGCGAGCTGGCGGAACGTGCGAAAGCGACCGCTCCCCTGTGCACGGCAAACGACGCCTACAACGGACCCGCCCGCATCGTCTCGATCAACACGTCGGCACACAAGGGCACGCGCAAGTCGCCCGTCGCCGATGGACACGACACCGTTATAGAGCAATTTGGCCTCGCCTCCGACGCACACGCCGGGCATTGGCACCGTCAGGTTTCCTTTTTGGCCGCAGAGTCCATCCAGACGGCGCAGGCCCGCGGACTCGATGTGCGCAAGGGTGACTTCGGAGAGAACTTCACAACCCGGGGCATCAACCTGCTCTCGCTCCCCTTGGGCACACAGCTCAAGCTTGGCAGCGAGGTGCTTGTCGAAATCAGCCAAATCGGCAAGGTCTGCCACACACGCTGTGCCATCTACTATCTCGCCGGCGACTGCATCTTTCCCCACGAGGGCGTTTTTGGCGTGGTACTAAAGGGCGGAGAGGTCTACGCCGGCGACGATATCCAGGTAATCAAACTCGGCGACGGCACCTGTTCGTTCACCCCCGCCGAGGCCCTCGAAGAGATTGAGCAGGCTCGCCAGAAGGGCACGCTGTAGTTATAAAACCCCACGTTGAGATGGCTTTTACAGCCCAAAACCCCTCTCAAACAGAGCTCTGTAACGTTAAAGTTGAACTCTATGGTTTCTCAACAATTCATCATAACTGCAGGTCAAAGCCAAAGCCTCAAGTTCAACTTGACCCTTTGGAACCTTTAAGGTTCAAGTTGAGGTCGAAAGCAGTAGTAGAATACCGTTCGAACCATAACCTACGATTGATTGCAGAGGGACTGGATGCAGCATTCGAATCATCGCACCGCAGCGCTCATTGCGTCGAAGCCGGCTCGTATCATCACGAGCGCCGTGCTCGCCGTTGCGCTGACGGCCACGCCGATGCTCTCCCCCGTTGCGGCGTATGCCGCCTCGCAGGCAACGCAGGACCAGCTTTCCGCAGCCCAGCAGAAGATTGAAGCCGCCACGAGCGCCTACAACGACGCCCGCACCAAACTCGATGACCTGCAAAAGCAGATTGATTCCAATGAGGCAAGCATCGAGGAAATCGAGGCTAAGCTTCCCGAGCAGCAGGCCAAGGCAAGCTCCGCCATGCGCGATCTGTACAAGTATCAGAAGGGCACCAATCCTATCGTGAGCTTCCTGGTCAATGCGCAGAGCCTGGGCGAGTTCATCACGACTTGCAAATACACCAACCAGATCACGAGCTCGAGCGTCGACGAGATCGAAGAGCTCAATAACATGCAAACCGAACTCGAGCAGAACAAGGCTGAGCTCCAGCAGGCCAAGTCTCAGCTTGAGGCAGAGCAGAAAAACGCCGAGGATGCGCTGGCGCAGGCCCAGCAGCTCCGCAGCGAGGCACAGGCAAAAGCCGAGCAGGAAAATGCCGCCGAGCTTGCCAAGCTTGAGGCCGATAAGGCCGCTGCCGCCGAGAAGCTCTTGGGCGAGGGCGTAAGCGGCAGCAATTCCAGCAGCCAGGCCACCAACACCAACACCACCATCGACACCACGGTGAACAGCTCCAATACTGGTAGCTCCGATTACGATTCGTTCATTAATGAGTGGACAGGCCGCATCGACAATTATCTCGCCGGCTCCCCCATGGCAGGCCAAGGCTATAACTTTGCCGTCGCCGCTTGGAATACCGGTGTCGACCCCCGTTGGTCCCCCGCCATCGCCTGCATCGAGAGCACCAAGGGTGCTTATTGCGCCAATTCTTACAACGCCTGGGGCTGGAGTGCACGTGGCGGCGGTTGGCGCAGCTTTGGCAGCTGGAGCGAGGGCATCTCCGCTCACGTTGCCTATCTGGGCGCCAACTACGGCTCCACCCTTACCCCGGCAGCGGCCAAAAAGTACTGCCCGCCCACGTGGCAGGACTGGTACAACAAAGTCGCCGCTCAGATGAACCGCATCTAAGTGCAACTGCAAAGGGCCCCAATGGGGCCCTTTTCTTTTAGGTGGCGGAAGTATCGACGACGCCGGTCGCATTGGCAACCGCGACTATGACAATCATGCATAGGAGCAGCACACCCAATGCCTTGAGCCAGAGTTTCGCGAGTTTCTTGCCGCGATAGCTGTCGAGCAGTGCGAATCGCCGACGAAGACGGCGCTTATCGAACAGCGCAAAATGCATAAGCACCATAAGGCCATCGACAAAGAAAAAATACTCGATTATGAGAAGCCACGTCGGGTAGCTTTGGTTTGCTCCGGTGGGGTGAAAGACGGCAAAGTGACTTCCGACAAAGAACACAAGCAACGAGAAGCAGACGAGCGTATTCCAAATGCGCCCCAGAGACTCCGGAACGCGAGAGAGCAGGCCGCATGCAGCGGAGGCGGCAGGCCTAGGAAGCCCTGCGGGGTTCTGGAGCCCTTGGGGCGTCAACGCCGTCTCCGAGGCCGGAGTACGGACAGGCGCAGGAGGCCGCACGGGGCGACTCAGATCGTATGCCGCGCGCGTCGCCCGTCCCAACGCTTCCGCACTCGCAAAACGCTTGGCCGGGTCGAGCGCCATCGACATGCAGATGACATCGGCAAGTGGAGTGGGAATGCCGCGCGCCTCGCATTGCTCGCGCATGTCGAGCCCTGGTTTAGGGGCGACTCCCGTCAAGCAGAAGAACAGCAGAGCGCCAAGTGCGTAGACGTCGCTGCGCACACTCGTCTGCCCAAACCCATACTGTTCGGGCGGTGCATAGGGTCGCGTGCCAAACTTGACGGTGTCGGCATCGGCGCCATCGCGCCATACGCGCGCGATCCCCAAGTCGATAATCACCAGCGATGAAAACGTCAGGCCGTCATCAGGCGTATAGTTGGCACCTGTCACGATGATATTCGACGGCTTGAGGTCGCGATGGATCACCGGCGCCGACGTCTCCCCCGCCATTGCAAAACCGGCATGGAGCTCGCCCACGGCGTCGCAAAGGGCAGGATACAATTCACGTGCATAATCGGGGGTAACTCCCAGACGGTCCACCAGCGCCCCGAGCGTCTCCCCTTCGATGTATTCCATAACCACGTTAAGCTCATCGCCTACATGACGACAATCGACGATTCTGGGCAGGTGCTCAAAACGCCTGCCTGCCCGCTGAGCGGCAAACAGGCGCTCGTATGCCCCGCCGATTTGAGCCGAAGCATCGATGCGTTTACGGACAAAGGGGCCGAGCGAACCACCGCCGGTTCCTTCAAAGTACACGAGCTCGGTTGTTTCAACGGACGAGCGCTTAAGTACACGCTCCACGCGATAGCTGTCGTCGCGATCGAGCGACGCCAGGTGCTCGGCAAGCGCTGCGGTTAGCTCGTCATCGGAATATGTTGGGGTCTGAGTATCCATAGCCTCCATCATAGCGCAGGGCGCAGACACCCCATGGCATCCGCGCCCCGTTCGTTTGCATCGTTGTTCGGCAGCTCCGCCGGCTCAGATATCAGCCGCTAACTCACCGTCTCCTCGCCAAAGCGATACAGCTCCTCGTTGACCTTTTGGAGGCTGCACCCGCGATCGATGCAAAAGATGATAATCGCATCGCGGCGGTCCTTGCAGTTAAGGACGCTTACCCCGGCAGCCGTCAGCGCACGGTTAGTCTCTTTGAGCGTCAGCGCCATCGCAAAGGCAATCTGCAGCACCTTATTGCGGCTCGGATGCCGCGCACCGGTAAAAATCTGATAGCCAAAGGTCTCATTGAGATCGGCCATACGAACCACGCGCGAGCGCTCCAAGCCCTTTTCCTGCAGTAGCTGCTTCAGGTAGTTCGAAAGCGACGGGGCGGCAAAGTCGTGTTCTTTGATATAGCCATCGATGTTTGGCGCGTCGAGAAGCTCATTGAGTAACTCGTCAGTCAGCTTTTTATCGGGCATACGACTTCACCTCCCCCAGTGCATACAACATGCTAGAAACCGCTTACGTCCGAACGCTCCCAACTGGCGACCTGATCGGGAGACACCGTGCCCAGCGCCTCGAACTTCCAGGAGCCGCCCGCCTTCAGATGATTGGTGTTTGCAAGAGCCGTTCCAACCTGGTTGCCATCAGCATCATACAGAACATACTCAATCTGAATGTAGCTCTTTTCCTTGTCCGTGTTATTGGTCAGCGTCCCCGTGATCTTATAGGCAAACTGATTGGAAGTGTCTTCAGCCTCGTCAGCAATGGTATACGGTTCTTGCGGTTCTTTTTGCTCCTCAGCCTGCTGTGTCGTCTCGGCAGGTTTTGCCGAATCGCTCGCAGGCGAATCGGTTGAGTTGCCGCCCATAGAGCCCACGGCACCGACAATAACCAGCACCACGATGACGCCTAGGACAATCTTACCGATCGGCTTCTTTCCCTCTTTTGCCATTATTCATCCTTCCTACGATCCGGCTACCGTGCCGGCACACAGCACATCGTAGGAAGGATTAAACTTGAATTCATTAGCTGAGAGCTAAGGTTGCGGTAAACGGCCAATGCAGTTATCCAAACGCCGAGCAAACGCACTTTGCGCGACCGTCTGCCGGCAGCGCATCAACCCACCGTGACGGATTCCCCGGTAAAGGCACTGACCATCAACAGGACAAAGAACACCAGGTAGCTGACACTCAGCGGGTACGCAATGACCAGGAATACAACCCAGCCGACATTGGTTTTACCGTCGGCACGGCGTCGCTCGCGATTGCGGCAGAGCCAAATCGTCACGCCGATGGCAGTGATAAACAGTACGAGTGCCGCCGCAGCCAGCCCAGCAAGCGCAAACATCACGCCAATGCTCACAGCAATAACCGGAAGCAACAACAAGCCGCATCCACACCCACCGGGACTATAAACGGCAGACTGTCGGCGTCGTTCCATCGTCACTCCAACCTCAATATCTTTGAGCACTACAACGCAGCGGCCTGCTGGACAGGAACGATCTTATTCAGCTCCGGTTCGATCCGCCTTTTCTCGGCCTCAAGGTCAAACGCCACCTGAGCGCGCAGCCAATAACCATCCGTCAGGCCAAAATAACGGCAAAGACGGAGGTCGGTGTCGGCCGTCACGCGACGTTTTCCCAAGACAATCTGCCCGATACGCTGAGCCGGAATCCCAGTCTCTTTCGCAAGGCGATATTGAGAAATGCCCATGGGAACAAGAAACTCCTCTTTGAGAAGCTCACCGGGAGTCACCGGCGACAGCAAATCGGCCGAAGTCTCATCACTTGTGATAATCGACGATTTCGACATTCCAAGCCATCTCCTGTCTCCACTCAAAACAGACCCGATAGCGCTCGTTAACACGGATGCTATATTGACCGGCACGAACGCCCTTCAAAGCTTCCAGGCGGTTGCCCGGTGGAACGCGAAGATCATCAAGCGAAGCACAAACCTGCAGTTGGCGAATCTTCCTCAACGCAACACGCTCAAAGGGCACGAACCTCCTGACCCGCACACCCATGGCAAAGCGTTCGGTATCCTCATCTTTATACGATGCAATCATAGTATCGCCTTACGTTAGTAACGTCAAACGTTTCTATAGACTTACATCTCTATTATATCGTACGTTTGTTCGTGTTTTCTAGAACAAATAGTCCTTCACGCCTTAGTCAAGCGAAAGTAATCGTTTGTAGACATCGAGGCCTTTGAGTAGGATTTCCTCGTCAAAGAGCATGCTATCGGTATGCAGGGCGCTTGTGGCATAGGCGGGGCAGCCATCCGAATCACTCGGGTTGTCTTGGCCCTCCGGCACGCCCGTGCCCAGCAAGAAGAACACGCCCGGCAGATGACGTTGATAGAACGCGAAATCCTCGGCGATCAGCAGCGGCTCGTCCACAAGTTGCAGCTCGGACAAGGCAGGCGCAATGCAGGCAAACAGCTCGGGGTCGTTATCGACTGGCGGATAGCCCTCGGCAAAGTCGAGATCGTACGTACAGCCTGTTTCGGCACAGGCATCGTCCAGCACGCGGCGTACGCCCCCGCGCGCACGGTCGAACATGGCGTCCGTAAACACACGCAAGCTACCGGCAACATGGGCCTCCCCCGCCACCGCATTGCAGACGGTGCCTGCCTGCAGCAGGCCGAACTTGCCAATGCAGGGCTCGTCGGTGCCCAGTTCGTCCATCAGCTTGCGCTCGGCAACCAAAAACTTCGCTGCCGCCAACGCGGCATCGTGCGACTCCCCAACCGGCACACCATAGGTCTTAGCGATATGGATGCTCGTCCCGTGAATATGAATGTGCGTCTCACTCGAACGCGCCAGCAACGGACCGGGGCAGCTCGCCAACGTGCCGGCGGGCAGATCGGGCCACACGTGGAAGCCGAAGATGCGATCCGCCCCGTAGCGCTCGAACACGCCGCTCTCGCACACCGTCTTGGCACCACCAGTCGTCTCCTCGGCCGGCTGGAACACAAAGAGTACGTTGCGCCTAATGGCGCCCGGCTGCTCGCGAATCGTACGGTCGACATACGTCGCGGCGGCAAGTGCCATGGCCATGTGTCCGTCATGTCCGCAAGCGTGCATCTTGCCGGGATGCGTCGAGGCAAAGGCCGCACCCGTCGCCTCCGCGATGGGCAGCGCATCCATATCGGCGCGAATCGCCGTGGCACGCGCGGCACCAACGCCAGCGTCGAAGAAAGCGCAGACGCAGCTGGGACACGGATGGGTCACCTCGCAAGCGAGCGGCGCCAACACGCCCTCGATATAGGCGATAGTCTGCGGAAGATCGAAATCGAGCTCCGGAATGCGATGGAGATCGCGGCGATAGCGACGGAGTTCTTGGAGCTCGGTCATAGAGAATCCCTTCGTAAGGCACATCTGTTGCAACTTATTGTGATACAGGATTGTGGCACACATGTTTCCAGCATATTGCTGCATTTTTTAAACGTTATATACAAATACTCTTGTTTGGTAAAGTGCAACGTGATAGGGTCTTTACCACTTGATAGAGGCGCGGGCACGAAGAACCGCGGGCGAGCCAGCAGGCTTTGACCCCGTGGGGAGGCGAAACCCGCCGAACTGGGTTTTTCGGGCACGAACAACCTGGTGGGCCTGTGGGAAACACCCACAGGACTGTCTGCAGCAATGCGGGAGCGCTATCCGGACATTGGGTCCACGCTATGCGGATTCGATGCGCAGATGGCGCCGTCTGGATAGCGAGGTTTACGGGACATGGCATTGACCCCCAACGAGGCATATGCGGCCAAGCAGCCGTTTGTGGACAAGGAGACACTCGAGCATATCGTCGAGCAGTTCCCCACGCCGTTTCATCTATACGACGAGGCAGGCATCCGCCGTAACATGCAAGAAGTGCGCGACGCCTTTGCATGGAACCCAGGCTTTAAGGAATACTTTGCCGTCAAGGCCAACCCCAACCCGGCGCTCATCTCCATTCTCAACGAATACGGCTGCGGCTGCGATTGCTCGAGCTATACCGAGCTTATGATCGCCCGCTCACTGGGTATCACGGGACACGACATCATGTTCTCGTCCAACGACACGCCGGCTGCCGACTTTGAGCTCGCCGACAAGCTGGGTGCCATCGTCAACTTTGACGACATCAGCCACATCGAGTTCTTTGAGCGCGTTGCGGGGCCCATCCCCAAGACGGTCAGCTGCCGCTTTAATCCAGGCGGTCTGTTCCAGCTCTCCAACGGCATCATGGACAACCCGGGCGACTCCAAATATGGCATGACCACCGAGCAGCTCTTTGAGGCCTTCCGCATGCTCAAGGCCAAGGGCGCCGAGAATTTTGGCATCCATGCCTTCCTTGCCAGTAACACCGTCACTAACGACTACTATCCCAAGCTCGCACGCATCCTCTTTAAACTTGCCGTGCGCCTGGAGCGCGAGACCGGCGCACATGTCGCCTTTATCAATCTGTCCGGCGGTGTGGGTATCCCCTACCTGCCCGAGCAGCAGGCTAACGACATTCACGCCATCGGTGAGGGCGTACACGCAGCCTACGACGAGATTCTGGTCCCCGCCGGCATGGGCGATGTGGCGATCTGCACCGAGATGGGTCGCTTTATGATGGGCCCCTACGGATGCCTGGTCACCAAGGCCATCCACGAGAAGCAGATCTACAAGGACTATATCGGCGTGGACGCCAGTGCCGTCGATCTGATTCGTCCTGCCATGTATGGCGCTTACCACCACATTACGGTGATGGGCCAGCCGGGTGGCGACGACAAGACCACAGCGCCCGTCACGGACACCTACGACATCACGGGCAATCTGTGCGAGAACAACGACAAGTTCGCCATCGATCGCGAGCTGCCGCATATCGACATGGGCGACCTGCTTGTGATCCACGATACCGGCGCGCATGGCTACTCCATGGGCTACAACTACAATGGACGCCTGCGCTCCGCCGAGGTCCTGTTGCGCCCCGATGGCTCGGCCGACCTCATCCGCCGCGCCGAGCGCCCGGGCGATTACTTTGCCACGCTCGACGTGCTGCCGAGCGGCCGAGAGCTGCTGGCCAAGTCGCGCGCCGAAAGTGCCCGCCGTCGCGCCCAAGACGAGCGCCTGGCAGTCGCCGCCCAATGGAACAAACGCATCCAGATCGCGGACGCGAAGGAGAAGAACATGGACATCCGCAATCTCGAGGGCTCAATCGTCGCCCTCGTCACGCCGTTTAAAAAGGATGGCAGTGTCGACTTTGACGCACTCGAGCGCCTTATCGATTTCCACCTGCAAAACGGCACCGACGCCATCCTCACCCTGGGCACCACCGGCGAGAGCGCCACGATGACCGACGACGAGGACAACTCCGTCGTCGCCGCCGTGGTCAAGCATGTTGCAGGACGCGTCCCCGTCATTGCCGGCTCGGGCTCCAACTCCACGCAGACCATGCTCACCAAGTCGCTTACTTACCAGGGCTTGGGAGCCGACGGCCTGCTGCTCATTACCCCCTACTACAACAAGTCCAACGAAGAGGGTATCTATCAGCACTTTAAGACCGTCGCCGATGCCGTGAACATCCCCTGCATCCTGTACAACATCCCCGGCCGCTGCGGCTGCGGTATCAGCGAGCGCAACGTAGAGCGCCTGGCCGCGCACCCCAACATCATGGGTATTAAGGAGGCCTCGGGCAACGTCGCCTACGCGGCCAAGATCGCCCACCTGCTGTCAGACGACTTTCGCATGTACTCGGGCGAGGACGCGCTTACCGTGCCGCTCATGAGCCTGGGCGCCTCGGGCACCATCAGCGTGTGGGCAGACGTGCAGCCGCAGCTCGTGCATGACATGTGCCGCGCCTATTTGGACGGTGACGTGGCGCGTGCCCGCGATATCCAAATTGCCGGCCAGCCGCTCATCAATGCCCTCTTTAGTGAGGTCAACCCCATCCCCGTCAAAGAGGCACTCGCCCAGATGGGTATGATCGAGGCAAACTACCGTATGCCGCTGTGCCCCATGGCAGACGACACGCGCGCTGCACTTACCGATGCTCTGAAGGGAGCTGGTCTGCTTGATTAAGACCGTCATTATGGGAACGGGCCGCATGGGCTCGCTCATCCGCACCACCGCCGAGGGCGTTGTCGACGCCGCCGGTCAACCCGTTTTTGATATCGTGGCCCAGATTGGCTTCGATTTGAGCAAGCTCGAGAACGCACCGGCTGCCGATGTGATTATCGACTTCTCGAACGTCGTGACCTTCGATGCCGTCGTCGCCTATGTCGAGCGCACGGGCGCGGCGTTGGTCTCGGGCACCACAGGCTACACCCCCGAGCAGATGGACCGCCTGCGTGAGCTGGGCCAGAACACCCGCGTTATGCACTCGGGCAATTACTCCATCGGCATCGCAGCCCTGCGTCATCTAGTGGCCCAGGCCACACGCGAGCTGCCCGGCTTTGACTGTGAAATCGTCGAGACGCACCATAACCAAAAGGTCGACGCCCCCAGCGGCACTGCCAAGTTGTTGCTCGACGCCGTCGTCGAAGCTGAACCCGAGGCAGGCTACCACCCCGTCTATGGCCGCGAGGGCATGTGCGGCGCGCGTGACCCCAAGGAGATCGGCATGCACTCGCTGCGCGGGGGCACCGTCGCCGGCGTGCACGAGGTGAGTTTCTTTGGCCAGGACGAGGAGGTCACGCTCACCCACCGCGCCACGAGCCGTCAGATCTTTGTCAACGGCGCCCTGGCAGCCGCGCAGAAGCTCGTCGCCCGCGAACCCGGCTTCTACAACTTCGACCAGGTCATGTTTGCCTAACCAGGTATCAACCGAATCCACCCAAAGGAGAGATAGCAAATGAGTAACGCAGCCGAGATGGATGCACAAGAGATTATCAACTACATCGCCACCGCGCCCAAAAAGACGCCCGTCAAGCTGTACGTGCGCGAAAAGCCCGGCATGAAGGTTGCCTGGGGCGACGCACATGTCTACGGCGGTCGTCGCGGCAAGACCGTCTTTGGCGACTGGGATGAGCTTAAGGCCATCCTGGACGCCAACGCCGATTCCATCGATTACTACGATGTGGAGAACGATTGCCGCAACTCCGCCGTGCCCATGCTCGACCTTAAGGGCATCAACGCCCGCATCGAGCCGGGCGCGATCATCCGCGACCGCGTCGAGATTGGCGACCGTGCCGTCATCATGATGGGCGCCATCATCAACATCGGCTCCGTTATCGGCGAGGGTTCCATGATCGATATGGGCGCCGTGCTGGGCGGTCGCGCCACCGTGGGCAAGAACTGCCACATCGGCGCCGGCACCGTGTTGGCGGGCGTCGTGGAACCCGCAAGCGCCACGCCCGTCATCATCGAGGACGATGTCATGATCGGCGCCAATGCTGTGGTCCTGGAGGGCGTGCACGTGGGCAAGGGTGCTGTAGTTGCCGCCGGCGCCGTGTGCGTCGAGGACGTCCCCGCCGGTGCCGTCGTGGCCGGTGTCCCCGCCCGCGTCATCAAGATGCGCGACGAGAAGACCAACAGCAAGACCGGCCTGGAAGAGGGCTTACGTCAACTGTAGGGTTACGCGGTTTTCACCAAACCGCGTAACTAGTCGACGCTGCAAACGCCCCAGAGCGGCAATCTGACGTTCAATCGTCGGGCATGACCAAAAGGTCAATGCCCCCCTCTTTCACGTCACCTTGCTCGCTCTGGGGCGTTTTCGCTGACGTATGCCCAACCTGCGGCGCAATGTCAGCAACCAAGCCGAAAACAAAAAAGACCGAAGTCCCGAAGGGCTTCGGCCTTTGTTTTTCTGCAACGTCCAAGCGCAGCTTATCGATTCTCAATACTTCCGATGTTCTTGAGCTCGATGGAAATGAGGCCGTTGGGCTCATTGACGAACTCAATGTACTCGGAATTCGAACCCATCTCTGCCGGGAAGCTGATCTCGATGCCCGTATCGGTACGAATCTTGTGATTGCGCACCGCCGCGCGTTCGACCTGCTTGCGCTCCACGGGCACACGCTCAGGCACCTTCTCCTCGGTCAGTGCCGCGCGCACGCTCTCCTTGATGACCGGCTCGTCCTCAAAGACCTCATCGACGATATCCCAAGGGGGCAGTTCCTCGTCATCCTCAACTTTCTCGGCAACAGCAGCCTTAACCTTGGCGAGTGCTACAGCCGTGTTGGCACCGTGCTCCTCGGCGACTTCCTCGACCACACGCGTCACGGTGTCGATGACCTCCTTGCCCGATACGCCCGTGTCGCACTGCAGCAGGCCATCGGGGATAAGCATACGGTCCTCGCCGGCGATCTTGCGTTTCTTGTCCACATAGCCGATCTCCATGGTGCTCGCGCGCACGATGGCATAGCTCGGCACCTTTTGCGAGGGGTTCGGCAGAATGGCGTAGTGGCGCGCGATGTCGTTGCGCACCTCCCCTTCCTCGCGGCCCACTTCGTGCATAAAGGCCTGCTTGGAGCCCAGCAGCATCACGGCAAACCAGCGGGCATCCTCATCGTCGTCAAAATCAGCCACGAGCACGTCGGTGGACTCAGCTTTCTCGGCCTTGGTGAGTTCGGAAGAGATGAACTCCGCAATCTGCTGCGACAGGTCCACGAACTCACGCTCACCAAAGAAATAGCTCTTGAGCTCGCCGCCGAATGCGGAGTTCTCGGCAAACGTGGCACGCTTGTTATCGGCCGAAGTGCGCGCGCGACGCAGATGTGTGGTCACGAAGTTGCGGACAGTACGGCTTTCGATATCCAACTCGCGCTGGCTCATGACGTTGACGGCAGAGTCAAAGTCCAGGATATGCAGAATCGCGTGATTGATTTTCATATACGGCATTCCGTTCTAGATCGATTTCGGCACGAATCAGTATAGCGGTCGAGCCCGCCCCAGGCGCTTCGAAGATTGGTGCATCGGGGACAGGTTGCTTGCACCAATGGTTAGCGCAGGAGCTCGGACTGCCAAGCCTCGAGCTGTTCTGCCAAACTCTTGCCGGCAGCGGGCATGTCGATCTGAGGTCGTTTGGGCAGCAGTGCGCATTTAAGGATTGCTACGATGGTCTGCGAGACAAAGCGTCGTGTATCCTCGTCAAAGCCTTGCGCAGCCTGGAGCATCACGGGCAGGCTCTCGCGCAGATTCCCAGCGATATCCGCAAACCGCTCAGCACCCGTAGCCTCAAACACGGAGAACAACGCATCTACAAAACGCTCGCGTTCGCTAGGCGACACTGCAAGCAACATCTCGCGAATGGAACCATCAACGTATCGAGCACCGGCAGACAGGCGCTCACAGTACACGAAGTCGTGACCATCAACCACCCAGCTAAAGGGATTGTGCTGCAGCAGGCTGAACTCGGTGCTCTCAACGATGGCATAGTCCTCCTGTGTCTCGAACATCATGCCAAAGATCGACGACCGAGGTAGCGTCTTGTCGATTCGACCGGAAAGATCGGCAAAGGCGTTGCCGTTCAGAAACTCCTCGACGAAGCCCGGACCATCATGGGAATACGCCCGTTCGATTCGCTCACGGGCGACATCGGAGCACATCGCCGCACCGTACACCGCAAGGTTTCCGCCCTTGGAATGACCTCCGCACAAAAGCGGCCCGTCAATCGCATCCGCCGCCTCGTCCACATAACGTGCCGCGGATTCCTGGGCCGGCACAGGACACCGGAACGCCATGTTAAAGTCTTCTTTCCAGCCCACAATCGTACTATCGGTCCCCCGGAAGGAAAGATAACTAAACCCTGCCGGAAACCGGAACGCCATGGCTGCAAACTGCTCTGTCGCCACCACATCGCTCACGACACGATAGCCGCAAACGTGCACGCCACGGTAGCGAGGACTTGCTGCCACGGCCTCCAGCAAGGCCCTGCTCCCCTCTGGGTCCCACAAGTCGTCAATCATGTCCCGGTAGCACTCGGCACGCAGCAGCTCGCGTACGTCTAGGCCCTGCCAGTTCGTCAGCTCCGCCATATCACCCGGCAAACGCAAATAGGACAACCACGCAAAGACCAGGCTGTCCACCGCGCAGAACGGCCGCTCCTCAAACGGATCAAACGCCGTCTGGGCATAGGTCAAAAAATTAGGCGAATCCGACATGGCCCTCCCATCAACTATGGTGTATTGGGATGGTGCATTGGGGTCAGGTTACTTTGCACCAAAAGGCGCCCGGGCCGTGTGGACCCGGACGCCTTCATTGTAGCTTTTCGCTCTAGCGAGCTTGATTTAGCAGGAGAAATCGACGCTGTCGATGATGTCCTTGAGGGCCTTGGCGGAGACGGTGAGCTCATGCTGCTCGTCATCGTTCAGCGGCACGGGGACGCGGCAGACAACGCCGTCGCGGCCAACGACAGTCGGCATGGAGATGGCAAGATCGGACAGGCCATACTCGCCCACCATGAGCGAGGAGACAGGCAGAACGGTCTGCTCATCGCGCATAACGGCGGTGCAGATGCGCTTGACGGCCATGGCGACGCCATAGTAGGTGGCGTGCTTCTTCTCGATGATGGTGTAGGCGGAGTTCTTGACGTCCTCAGCGATGCGCTTCTCGGCAGCCTCATGCTCCAGGTGGCCGTGAAGCTCACAGAAGGTGTTCAGCGGAACGCCGGCAACCTGAGCGCTGGACCAAGCGACAAACTCGGAGTCACCGTGCTCGCCCATGACATAGGCCTGGACATCGCGCGGGTCAACCTCGACGTGGGCACCAAGCATCTGCTGCAGACGGCCAGTGTCGAGCACGGTGCCGGAGCCGATGACATGGCCCTCGGGCAGGCCGGACATCTTGATGGCGGCATAGGTCAGAACATCGACCGGGTTGGAGACGATTAACAGAATGCCGTTGAAGCCGGACTTCTTAATCTCGGGAATAATGGACTTGAAGATGCTGACGTTCTTGTTGACCAGGTCCAGGCGGGTCTCACCGGGCTTCTGGGCAGCGCCAGCGGTGACGACGATCATGGCGGCGTCGGCGACATCGGAATAATCGCCGGCGTAGATCTTCATCGGCTCGGCAAATGTCATGCCGTGCGCGATATCCAGGGCCTCACCCTCGGCACGATTCTTGTCCACGTCGATGAGGACCATCTCGGAGAACAGACCACTCTGCATCAGCGCGAACGCCGAAGACGAACCGACGAAACCGCAGCCGACAATAGCGACCTTCTTCTCGTTAACCATTAGAAACTCCCATCTCTCTCCACAAACAAGCCGCCCGGGAACGACCCGAGCGGCTTGCCGTAATCCCAATACATCCAATCGGGACTTTGATTATGCTCCTATTCGCAGCCAAAAATCGACCGTTTACCGAAATTGTTTGCAGAATTCGTAAAATAACTGCACGAAATCGGTTTCGAGCTATTGACGGGTCGAAATAGGTTTCTAATACAGGCCAGCCTCGCGAATGGCCTCGACAGCCAAAGCGATCTGATCGGGCGGCAGGACCAGTGCCATACGCACGTGCCCCTCGCCCGAAGGGCCAAAGCTCGCGCCCGGCGTCACCACAACGCCGGCCTTCTCCATAAGCTCCTCGCAAAACGCCATGGAATCGGTGCGACCACCGGGAAGCTTGGCCCACACAAACATAGAGCCATGCGCGTTGGGACGCTCCCAGCCCAGGCCCTCAAGACCGTCGCACAGGGCATCGCGGCGTTCCTGGTACTTCAGACGCTGCGCCTCGACCTCATCGCGCGGACCGTTCAGGCAGGCGATGGCAGCCTTCTGAATCGGGAAGAACATACCAAAGTCGATCTGGCCGCGCAGCTTGGCAAAGGCCGAGACCACATCCTCGCGACCGACCAAAAAGCCGATGCGTGCGCCGGTGACGTTAAACGACTTAGAGAGCGAGAAGAACTCCACGCCCACCTCGAGCGCGCCAGGGTACTGCAGGAAGCTGCCACCCGGCTCGCCGTCGAACACGATATCGGAGTAGGCATTGTCATGCACGATCAACAGATCATGCTCGCGGGCAAAGGCGATAATCTCCTCGTAGACCTCGGGCGTGCCCACCGAGCCGACCGGGTTCGCGGGCAGCGACACGATCATATACTTGGCGCGATCGGCCACCTCGGGATCGATGCCCGCCACATAGGGCAGGTAATTGTGCTCGGCAACCAACGGATAGTACTCGAGCTTGGCATCGGCGATCTTGGCACCCGCCTCAAAGACCGGGTAGCACGGATCGGGAACCAAAATAGTGTCACCCGGATCGAGCAGGGCCAGGCCCAAATGACCCACGCCCTCCTGCGTGCCGTTGCACGACTGCACCATGGACGGTGTAATGCCCGAAACGCCAAAGCGGCGCTCATAGTAGTCGCACACGGCTTGCTTGAGTTCCGGCAGGTCACGCAGGGCATACTTCCACATCTCTGGGTCCTGCGCAGCCTGGGTCAGCGCCTCGACCACGTGGTCGTACGGCTTAAAGTCGGGCGTGCCCACGCTCATGTTATAAATGGTCTTGCCCTGAGCCTTCAGTGCGAGAAGCTTGTTGTTGAGCGAGGCGAAGACCTCCGCGCCAAAGCGGTCGAGACGCTGCGATGCCTGCATGGTGCCACCTTTCGATATAAAAAACGCGGCGCTCCGACAAGAGCGCCGCGCGATACGGGCCATCAGATTGCAAAAGTGTAACGCTTGCAAACCCCGTATTGGTTCAATTTGGCCAACCTTAGTCAATTGGATTGAGCGCGTCGATCCGCGCAAGCCACAGACGCGAACTGGCGTCACTCGGCATACGCCAATCGCCGCGCGGGCTGAGCGTCACCGAGCCCACCTTGGGACCATCGGGCAGGCAGCTGCGCTTAAACTGCT
This sequence comes from Collinsella sp. CLA-SR-H006, assembly GCF_040097075.1. NCBI lineage: Bacteria > Bacillati > Actinomycetota > Coriobacteriia > Coriobacteriales > Coriobacteriaceae > Collinsella > Collinsella sp. CLA-SR-H006. Next base: position 43,563 of record NZ_JBBNPD010000006.1, read on the forward strand.
GGGCAAAGAAGCGACGATAGAACGTACGCAGCCACGTGTAGACGGTCTTGGCGTCGTAGACGCCCTCGAAGCTCTTGAGCGCCATGCGGTAGATCTTGCCCGGCTCAAAGCCAAAACGCAGCAGGTAGTAGAGGAAGTAGTCGTGCAGCTCGTACGGGCCCACCAAATCCTCAGTCTTCTGCGCAATCTCGCCGTCGCCCGTGGGCGGCAGAAGCTCGGGGGACACCGGCGTATCGAGGATATCGAGCAAGACCTCGGCAATGCGCCCGCCAAAGACATCGGCCGCATAGCGCACCAGATGGCGCACAAGCGTCTTGGGCACGCTCGCGTTGACGGCGTACATGCTCATGTGGTCGCCGTTATAGGTAGCCCAGCCGAGCGCCAGCTCCGACAGATCGCCCGTGCCGATGACAAAACCGCCAGCCTGGTTGGCCAGGTCCATCAGAATCTGCGTACGTTCGCGCGCCTGGCTGTTCTCGTAGGTTACGTCCTGCACGGCCGGATCGTGCTCAATGTCCTTGAAGTGCTGTTCCACGGCCGCGTGGATCGAAACCTCGCGGAAGCTCACGCCCAGGTCGCGAGCGAGCGACTCGGCATTGGACTTGGTGCGATGCGTCGTGCCAAAGCCGGGCATGGAGACCGCCGTGATGCCCGTACGCGGCAGTCCCAGCGCATCGAAGGCACGCACGGTCACAAGCAGTGCCAGCGTGGAGTCCAAGCCGCCCGAAAGGCCGATGACCGCAGCCTTGGTGCCCGTGTGGGCAAGGCGGGTCTTGAGGCCAGCAGTCTGCAGGTCGAGGATGGTCTCGCAACGCTCGGCCAGGTCGCCATGGTCGGCCGGCACAAAGGGCGCACGGGGAAAGACGCGGTCGATATCGCAGGCGTTGCGCAGAACAGGCTCTTTGGCCAGCACGCCCTCAAACGAAAACTCAACGATCGTGGCCTCCGGCGCATCGTCCGCGCGCGTCCACGTCGTCGAGCGGCGGCGCTCGGCAACCAGGCGGTCAAGATCGACATCGGCCACCGCCATATCGCAGGTGAGGAGCTTCGTGGCGGCGAGCTTAGATCCGTTTTCATAGACGAGGTTCTCGCCCGCAAAGACCATATCGGTCGTGGACTCGCCCTCACTCGCGTCCGCATAGGCATAGGCGCAGTACAGGCGCGCGCTCTGGTTGGATATGAGGCTGCGTCGGTAATCTGCCTTACCGATGATCTCGTCGGAAGCGGAGGGGTTGAGAATCACCGTGGCACCGGCAAGCGCCATCTCGGTCGAAGGAGGTGCCGGCACCCACAGGTCCTCGCAGACCTCAATACCGAGCACCAGGTCCTCGGCGCCCTCATCACAGCAACGGTAGACAAGCCCCGAACCCAGCGGGACCGTACCCTGACCGGCAAATTCAACCCACACGGGATCGGTAGGTGCCGGCGCAAACCAACGGCGCTCATAGAACTCGCCATAGTTGGGCAGATACTTCTTGGCCGTGAGGCCCAAAAGCTCGCCCGCGCAGCACACGGCGGCGCAGTTGTAGATATTCTCGGCAACTGCAACGGGAAGGCCGATGGTAAAGACAATCGGCAGCTCACGAGTCTCATCGAGGATATGCACCAAAGCAGCCTCGCAGGCATGCAGTAATGTGCGGTTATGGAACAGATCGGCCGCGGTATAGCCGCACAAGTTAAGCTCGGGCAGCACCAGCGCGCGAACGCCGCGCTCGGCAGCATCGCGAACAGCCGCCAGCGCAACCTCGGCATTACCCTCGACATCGGCGACGCGAATCTGCGGCGACGCCGCCGCCACACGCAAAAAGCCATCGTTCTTATTAGTCGAAACGCAGCATTGCCTTGTTGATCTGGACACTGGAGGCCCCTTCTACCCTGAGATTCAGTCTAACGGACGTTCACATATCTCTAACTAGCCAAAGCAACCTCCCAGTTTACTGAGAGGCCAACCTGTGCTAAGAGCATGTATTTCAAAAATATCTTTAATTAAAAAAGGAGAAATCGATAATCGACTTCTCCTTTAAGCGAGGCAAGTAAATTCCGAAACTAATGGCAGAATTTATCCATGTAGTCCTCAAAGTCGAACACTTCTACCACGACGCCCTCTTCCTGAGACTCTTTCAGTTGCTCCAAGAGATCTTTATTAATAACGTCCATGCAGAAACCTCCTCTATCTAATCAATTGTAGTATATCTGCTTTCATGCAATTATCAACCAACTTGTTTAATTGCTCCTCGTTTGTCGATAGTCCCTCTTTTTTCAAAATGTCGCGCACCTCGTTCTTAGTAATCGGCTTTTCAAACAACGAAAGCAAAGCGAACGAAAAATCATTAACCGCACACATTCTATGGGTGGCACAACTCAGCAGTACTCTTAACCCCTCTTTTGAGCGTCCGACTTCTTTAACAAACGAACTTTTAACCAATTGAAAACCATTATCGTGCATTACATAATCGGCATCGATATTTGTATTCAGCAATCCATAATGCAACAGTTCTTCTATCGCCCTTGTCAGCTCGAGGTCGCCCTGATCAAGAATAAGAGAAATGCTACAATCGGCCTCCAATAAACGGGCCAACTTAAGGTATACCAACTGGGAAACAGCATAGACATGATGGTATTCAGAATTATAGAAGTAGGCAAATGGCTCAACGAGCACGACAGAGGTCTTGGAATCCAGCCAGATTCGATCAGCTGGATTTAGACTAGTTAGCCGTCGCTTTACTTTGGTCAAATGTCCCTTATACCTGACAGCGTGAATAGAATCTAGGATCCAGGTCACCTCTGAAATATGAAGCCGCTGGGGCAAGTCAATTGTGTCGCTACCGTTTATGACCTCTTGCATATAAAAATCAATATGATGCTCATCAGATAAGGATTTTGCTTCATTTAAAGTTAAACCAGTGCCTGAAACATAATCCACTTCGAGGCGCAAATCCTCATATTGGGACTTCGGCATTACAGAGACACCATACTTATCGGGATGATTCCAAACATCCGACCCCATAACGAGACCAAAATTCGTAAATCCTCTCGTGGAATATGGAACACCACATACCTGTTTTGAATAATTCAAAACATTCTCTGTATAAGCTAAGGTGTTCAGAGCCTCTTCTTTAGTTTCGGTCGGAAAGCCAATCATAAAGAATAGATGAACAGGAATACCCGCATTGAGACAATCATGGATATTGCGATCAATCCAATCAACTCTCGTGTTCTTCTTCATTAGATCAAGAACTCTTTGGTTGTATGACTCGAGGCCAAACTGAATCTGCCTACATCCACTTTGGTATATCTTGTTGAAAACGTCTGTACTTAGGGTTGGAGAGAACCTCGTTTCTCCATGCCAGAAAAACGTTTTTCCCGATGCGTTTATTTCATCCGCGAGTTGCTCCATTCTTTTGCCTTCGAATGTTTCATCCACAAAAGAGAAAACTCTCGTGCCGTATTTTTCATTTAACCGACACATTATTTCAAATACTCTCGATATAGGCATCTTTCGGTAACAACCACCGGTAGCACCGGGAATGGTGCAGAAGGCGCAATGATTAAAACACTGCCTAGAGGAATAAACCGGCAATATTAACTCAGGCATGAAGTATTTAGAAAGGGCGAAGCCATCGAAATCGGGAACTGTATCGTTGATAAATGTTTGCTCAATCCGATGGTTTTTATATATCTTTCCACCTTTAGCATGGCAAAGGTTTGGAACACAGTCGAGATTGTCATCACCAGAGTCAAGAGCCTCAAGAAGACGTGCAAGCGGCTCTTCGCCGTCATACATCATTATCGAATCAATGTATTCAAAAAAGGGATGCCATTCTTTCATGCAGTCATCTGCTAAACGAGTAATGTAATTGCCGCCCAATGAGACGTGTTTAACAGATGGACATTCTTCTTTAATCAGTTTCGCTAACGTAACTGCAGAAATCAATTGGAAACAGCCGCTCACCGAAATCCCAATAAACTCGATTTTTTCCCTCTGAATACGCTTAAGAAAGGCAGTTTCATAGAAGGAAATAAACGGATTATGCAGGGTATCCGCAAGCGATTTCATTATTTCTGGTGTCGAATAATAATCATAGGGCAGATCTATGGAGTTGAACGTGTATTTAACTCCATATGAGACGTGATTTATGATATAGAGTGCATTTCTAAAAATGTTTTCAGCATATTGTCTTTCTTTTAGATCGAAGTATCTCTTCGATCTAAAAATATCTTTTGCCTCGTCAACATTAAGTGCTGACTTTTGTATCAAGTCGATTGTTAATTGAACATTCGAACTAAACGAATCCTTTGATTCCCGATACCTTTTACAGCACTCTTCGACATGTCTAAAGGATAGGAGGTCATCGTAAAATTCCACGTTTAAGTCAACAATGTCAACTTTGTATTGTTCAACCTCTTGAAGATATGACTTCAAAACAGGCAAGGCAAGATACGGCCCCACTGGACTCCATCCTGGGGGAAATACTAAAAGCGTTTTAGGCATATCAACGTCACATCTTTCGCAAATAATTCAATTGAAACACAACTACCATCATAATTGAAAATACACCAAGTCCTGTAACGAGAATTGAGAACATCGCGATGCTCGTGAACAGCGAAACAAGGAGTGTTGAAATAACAACAGCAACCGATTGCAAAGACTCCCTAATTGAAAACAGGCCTATCGATTCAGATCCGTCTCTCGCCAAATCCTGCAGCGATGTTATGAGAAGCACATCTTGAATGGCGTTTCCGGCACCGACGATAAAAAGGAAAATAAACGATATCCCAGACGCATAGCGATAGCCAAACGCCAGATACGCACCGAGCGCAAGATACGTCACAAAACAATATGATTTAACGCAATCGGAACCACTGATTAAACGACCATATATTGTATTTCCGAACAACAGTCCGATTGTAAGACTGCTCTGAAGGAATCCGTATTGTATCGATGACGAGTCAAATTGCAATTGCGCTATAGCTGGCAAAAGAGAATTCAGAGAGCCGAATGCCACGCCACTAGAAATATCGATTAATAGGAAACCAATTGCCAAGTGCTTCGCGCTAAGATCACTAAATGCAGTCCTGTATTTTTCATTTTTGCTTATCCCCTCTTTATCATTAACCTCGATAACCGACGGAACATCTCGCAGCAACCAGAACGACGCGGCAAAAGATAGCGCGTCTAATGCAAGAACAGCCTCCGCCCCAAATTGAGCGACAACAAAACCGCCGGCAACTGGCCCCAGAACCATCATCAAATTCTGCAGAAACCCAAACGAATTATTAATTACGTCGCGATTGATACTATTCGTATTGGCTCTTAACAACGAGTAAAAGCAGGGCATTTCAACCGTTCGGCAAAGCGATACCGCGCACGTAATAGCAAACATACTCCATTTACTATCAACAAAAATATAGCAAACGAATAATCCCGCGCGAATTAAGTCTGCCAATCTCATGGCCTGCAGTGTCCCGATACCCATCTTCTGAGGCAGCTGCGCGAGCGCAACTGAAAACAGAGAGGGGGCAAATCTGCAGCAGACCATCAAAGCAGTTGCAGAAACATCGTGAGTTACCTCGTAAATCAGCATTGGCAAAGCAATATTCGCACACCAATTGCCTATTTCGCTTATCCCTCTAGCAATATATAGGACCCGAACCGGACGGCTAGCTCTCAATACCGTGAACATCACGATTAACCTCGTATTTCAGGCCTCGTTCATCCCTTAATAGGAATCCATAATCAACCAAATACCGCCTCAACACGGCATAATCAGGATAGAGCTGTGAAAGCACACGATTAACCTGAAGCTCCGTATAACTTGTATTTAATTCAAAGAAAGAGACGGCCCATAGCAGCATGATTCTTTTATAGCTTTCCTTTTTTGGAATTGAAACCAGCTCGCCATTCTTGAGAAATCGTTTTTTAAAGTCTATTAGCTCATCCATTCACATCCTCCATTTCATACGCATCTAATACTAAAAATGCATACGCTTTAGGTCGTCGCATTCGGCTTCTTTATTCGAACTAAACTCGAACTAATCTATATTATTTGCTCAAACACTCTTCGAAAGCTCGTTTTTCACTCTGAGTAAAATGCCCTTCCCAGTCAGTCCACGAACAGGAAGGCAACTCACAACGAGCGGAGTCGAAGCCCTCTGCCGTCGGTCGCTCAAAATGCACGATAACCTTTTCGATATCGCCATCTGTAATCAGGTCAGAATGAATGACCTCGGTACCGTCTTCGAATGTCATATACGGGTACATCACGTAAACCACCTCGCAATCGTAAGTCCAGTTTATCATCAAGCTATTTCGCCAAAGACAGCAAGCCCCCCCTTGATGAGTTGATGGTATCTGTTAAATGTCACGTACGATTCACATCTGGTGGGTACCCTGATGGCTACACGAAACGAAGCAGATTTACACCGGGAGGACCCCGTATGACAACCAAGTACACCGACGCGCCGCGCACGCGCGTCATGACACCGGCATCGCTCAACAACGGCGTGCACGAGAACCATTCCATCGGACAGACCATGGCCATCGCGCCCAAAAAGGGCCTATTCGACGACATTTCCATTCCCCAGATCATCGCCGGCGCCGCAGCTGCCGCCACGAGCGTCGCGCTTGCCTCCAAGATCGGTATCGCTGGTTCAGTAATTGGCGCCGCCGTGAGCTCGGTCATCACCGTTGTGTCCTCGCAGGTCTACCGCCACTTTATCTCTGCCAGCGCCAAAGCCCTCAAAGGCACGCATGCCGCCGTCGACTACCCCGCCGGCGCCTATGAGCCCGTTGAGTTTGAGGCCAAGGAGCACCTGGGCGGCGCCGCGACCACGCAAGAGATGCGCCAGATTGCGGGGCGCGCGACCACGGCCCGCGTCGCCCCTGACAGCCTGCGCGCCAAGGCCGCGGCAGAGCGCAGTCAGACGCAAAAGAAGGTCATCATCTTCTCGATCGCCATCGCCATCGTCGCGGTCATCGCCTGCACCGGTGCCATCCTTATCACCACCGCCGGTGAGGGTCTGGGCGAGCGCCCCGAGCCGATTCTGTCGTCGCGCACGACGGAGAGCGATGTAAATGGCGACACCCAGTCGCAAGATCAGCAGGCACAGGCGGACGGCACGCAAGACAGTTCTACCTCTACCGATTCGTCCTCGAACACCCAAAACCAATCGCAGGGCACCGATTCCTCTACGGCCAACAGTGGCACGCCGTCCGGCACGACCGACTCAAGCCAAACGACTGACGGTTCACAGCCGAACACGGGAGGCCAGACGAGCGACACCACGTCGGGAACGGGCGCAGCAGACAGCAACAACAGCAATTCGAGTGGCACCACATCGGGCACGACATCTGACAGTTCAAGCCAAGGCACGACATCGGGCAACTAGGCCCTGCATCCCCAGATAGGCAACCTGTACAACGGGCGCGAATCGATATCGGTTTGCGCCCGTTTGCCTTGGGCGCCGCCATGGCGAACGCTATGCGATGGTAAGATGCTTTACATGTGTAAAGAGGAGATTTGCCATGAGCAAGACAATAGTTAGGCCCACGCTTTCGCTGGGCAACCACATCTATCTGTATCGCCTGCTGCGCGACGCGATTGGGTGCGGCAAGCAAACGTTTATGACGCAGGTCGAGGAGGCGCTCGCCGCCGGCGACATGACCGCTTATGACCTGGGCTTCGAGTCCACGCGCGAGCTGCTCGAGGAGCTCAACGACTGCATTAAGCTGACCGTCTTTAAGGGCGGCCGCCTGTATGCCACCGTCATCGCCAACGAGGCCTGGGATACCGCCCTTGCCAAGGGCGAGGACAAGCCCAAGGCTGCCAAGGGTGCCAAGCAGTCCTACAAAAAGAAGAAACGCGGCGAAAAGGACCTCAAGGCCGTACGCCCCAAGCACGTTAAGCGTCCCGAGCCCGAAGCCATGGTTGAAGCCGCGCCGGAACCCGAGCCCGAGACAGAGATCGAAGTCGCTATTGAGGTAACGGCAGAAGCCGAAGCCGAAATCGCCGCCACGACCGATTCCGAAGTCATATCCGAGCAGGAAGCCACTGTGGAGCTCAACGAAGCGCCCAAGTCGACAACCGAAGAAGCCGCTGACCAGCCCGAGACGTCTGCGTTCCAAAACAGCGATGTCTTTGGCAACGAGGCCGAGGACGATCAGTCCGACGAGCCCGCAGATCAAGACGCTACCGAGTCGGCGCCGGAGCCCGAGACGCCGCAGCCCGCCATCTCGCTCACGGTCGTCTATGACCCCGAGAACGCCAATGCCGGCATCACCACCATGGCATCCACGCCCATCGAAGCAAAGTCGAGCGTCGAGAATGAGAACGCGACGCAGGTTGAGGTTGAAGCCGCAGTTGCAGACGCGCCCGTCACCGTGAAGCCCGCAGATTCCGAGGTCAAGCCGGAAGTAACGCCGGAGCCCGCACCCGTCATCGAATCCGTGCCCGCCGCTGCTTGCGACCAAATTCCCGCACCGACACCGGCTCCGGTCCCCGCTGCAGTACCGGCCCCCGCACCTGCAGCGCCCGCCATCCCCGAGGACTTCCCCGTCGATTTCGCAACCGAAGTCTTCTGCCCCGGCCCGCTTCTGCACCAGCTGTCGACCTATCTCCCCTACGGTGCCGACACGCTCGGCATCGTCGGCGAGTACTACTGGATCGCCCGCGAACGCGGCACCATCGAGGCCGCGCGAAACCGCGCAAGCTTCCCCCTGCGCTACACGCAGGCAGGCGAGCGCCACGAAGTCACCGTGCGCATCCGCCGCAACACCACCGGCGGCCTCGGAGCCGCCTGGACCATCGACAAGGTCAACGCCCCGGCCGAGTGACAAAACGGCCCTGGATAGCCATTTGACCATCCAGGGCCGTTTGAAATCAGACCTTTTGGCTGTCATCAGCACATATAGACACCAGAGAAGCAAGCTCCTCCTCAAGTTGCGGAGCAAAATACCTAAAAGAAACTTGTGCTCCAATCGGTATCGACTCAATCATATTCGCAGCATTATCTGAAACACGGTACGATGCAGTTTCACCTGTCTTTAATTCCTCTATTGAGCAGACAGCGTCTTCAGCATCAATCGACCTAAGCATGCCTTTACCTTGCAACATCACATCGGCATGCCCACCAGCTATTTCCAATGAATCTGAGTTTGTCACAGACATTTCTCCGGAATCTCCGCGCGGCATCTCTTCTTTTGTTGAACAGCTCACCAATAAAGCCATCAACACCAAAGACAGGACTAAACGAATCGTCCTACTTCGAAAAAGTCGTTCCATAAGTCCACGCATAATAACTCTGATCATACTTCAGGAAGGATAAGGATGAATTCCAGCCGTCCGCTATGCCAATCATCTGCCTTGTCTCTCCAGTTTTCTTACCAGTAAGTGTGGCGTAAGCCTCCGCTGTTACAGAATGGGCTGATCCGTTGTACAAACTCGCATGTAAAACATTCGGTCTATTAGAGTTAATCTCATTTTGAATGTTCGCGATAGCCGGGGAGGAGACAGTGCGAGCGATAAGATTACTCCCTCTGCTTGCGCAGTAATTTGTAAACCCCGTTGCACAGGTTGAAATCGGCGTTCCGCCCAAAACAACACCGGGAACAGTCTGTTCTTCATCGGAAAGAGCATGGGTATTGGTGTAATTCCATATCTGCATATATTGCGAAGGGTCGCTATATAAATTGGCAATGCCATACAGTTCCGCAACGTTCGAAAAAGCTGTCACCATACAAGCATAGTGGGCGGTAAGCCTCTTAATCTCGCTTTCATCATATGACATAAACTGAGAAATGGAACGAAATCCAGATACTGTGTAATCCTGCATTTGAGTTGCGTAAATTACAACATCGTTCCAGCTTGAAGGTTTATTCGATAAAACGACAGGCCGTCCTTCTATGGAAACAGCCGGGATTGTTCTTCCGCAATTTGTTGTTATTGAACCGTCCAAAGATTGCACGCCGAATTCGAATGGATTGATCATTACGACTGGGTTATTGAAAGAATAAGGCTCGACACCAAGATCTCCTCCCCGATCCATAGGGCTGACTAAGCCGTCTCCAAAACGATATCCCGTAAGTATTTCATCATCTGAAGCATCTAAAACCAAATAGCCCGCGGCTCTATTGGATGTCACAACCGGAACAATGTAACCAAGCGGGGACCCATCAACGTCTACAAAAGGAATAGGGTCAGAAGGCGTATACGAAGAGCCGAGGAGTCCCTTTATATATTTATCGGCAAGCTCTTGCGCAATTTCAGAAGTAAATTGTATCTGCTCACCATCAATATTGCCCGTCGAAGCAAAAACCTCTTTCGGACGTGCGGCTAAGGCGACAATTGAAGACGCGACAAGTTGCAGAAAACGACGACGCGAAAGCATATGTTCTTCTTTCTAGAGGAGCGACTTATAAGATACTCCTATTCTATAACCTTTTTTGTAACGTTACAGCACTGGTTATATTTCAATTCGATTCGCTTATGTCCTTGTAACCCAATACGTCTTTACGTTTTAAACGGAATTAGAAAATCACTCATAGCAAAAACGGGCTTTAATCCCAAAGAGATGACTTTGATTATGAATCAAACCGGCAGCCAGGGCATAGCTGCAGTGCAATTGCTACAAGAAAGGCCGCCCTTGCTGGCGGCCTTTCTACTTGCTACTAGTCACGCGTGAGCTTGCGGTGGATACGATGCGGCTGGGCTGCGTCCTCCCCCAGGCGCTCGATACGGTTGGCCTGATAGGCCTCGAAGTTGCCCTCGAACCAATACCAGTTGCCCGGGTTCTCGTCGGTGCCCTCCCACGCCAGGATGTGCGTGGCAACGCGGTCCAGGAACATACGGTCGTGGCTAATGACCACCGAGCAGCCCGGGAACTCGAGCAGCGCCGCTTCGAGCGAGGACAGCGTCTCGACGTCGAGGTCGTTCGTGGGCTCATCGAGGAGCAGCAGGTTGCCGCCCTGCTTGAGCGTAAGCGCCAAGTTCAGACGGTTGCGCTCGCCACCGGAGAGTACGCCGGCGCGCTTCTGCTGGTCCTGGCCTTTAAAGCCAAAGCTCGCCACATAAGCACGGCTCGGAACCTCGGTCTCACCGACCATCATGTGGTCCAGGCCGTCCGAGACGACCTCCCACAGGTTCTTATCGGGGTCGATGCCAGAACGGTTCTGATCGACATAGGAGATCTTGACGGTCTCGCCCACCTCGAGCTCGCCCGAAGTCAGCGGCTCCAGGCCCACGATGGTCTTGAACAGCGTGGTCTTGCCCACACCATTGGGGCCGATGACGCCCACGATGCCGTTGCGCGGCAGGGTGAACGAAAGGTCATCGATGAGCACGCGGCCATCGAACTCCTTGTGCAGGTGATGAGCCTCGAGCACCTTGTTGCCCAGACGCGGGCCCACAGGGATGCGGATGTCGGTCCAGTCGAGCTTCTGGCTTGCGCGGGCCTCGGCCTCCATCTCCTCGTAGCGAGCCAGACGGGCCTTGTTCTTGGCCTGGCGAGCCTTGGGCGAGCTGCGCACCCATTCGAGCTCGGCCTCCATGCGCTTGGCGAGTTTGGCGTCGCGGTTGCCCTGCGCCTCGATACGGGCGGCCTTGGTCTCCAGATACGTGGAGTAGTTGCCCTTGTAGGGATAGAGGTGGCCGCGGTCGACCTCGCAGATCCACTCGGCAACGTTATCCAGGAAGTAGCGATCGTGTGTGACGGCAAGCACCGCGCCCTGGTAGTTGTGCAGGAAATGCTCGAGCCACAGGATCGACTCGGCGTCCAGGTGGTTCGTGGGCTCGTCGAGCAGCAGCAGGTCGGGAGCCTCGAGCAGCAGCTTGCACAGGGCCACGCGACGGCGCTCGCCGCCGGAAAGCACATTAACCGGCATGTCAGAATCGGGCAGCTGCAGGGCGTCCATGGCCTGGCCGAGCTTGGAATCGATATCCCAGCCGTCAGCGGCGTCGATCTCGTCCTGGAGCTTGCCCATCTCGGCCATGAGGGCGTCCATGTCGCAGTCCGGGTCGCACATCTCCTCGCCGATCTTGTTGAAGCGATCGACCTTGGCGATCATATCGCCAAACGCCATGCGCACGTTCTCGATGACGGTCTTGTCATCGTCGAGCGGCGGCTCCTGCTGCAGGATGCCCACGGTGTAGCCGGGGGTGAGCCTGGCATCGCCGTTGGAGACCTCCTCGATGCCGGCCATAATCTTGAGCAGGGTCGACTTGCCCATACCGTTGGGGCCCACGACGCCGATCTTGGCACCGGGGTAGAAGCTCAGGGTCACGTCGTCAAGGATTACCTTGTCGCCATGGGCCTTGCGAGCCTGATACATCTGGTAGATAAACTCCGCCATATGTCTGTTCTATCCTTTCTACCTGCTGTTTCCCTATTCTTGATTCGCTTTAGTGGAAACGAAATGAGGAAACCAGCTCTGAAACTTAACGAAAAGGGGGCATGGTTGCCCATACCCCCTAATACTACCTGGGAAAAGTCCCCCGGAACATACTATGAACTGCGTACGCTAGTTTTCCGCAACCTTAACGAGCGGCTCGCTGCGATTTGCGCCACAGCAGATACGAGTAGACGTAGACGGCTCCGACCGAACCAAACGCCAGAACCGCAATCACCGCGGCGACGACTTCATTCGAAAGCACCGCACCTGCCACGCCCATCGCAATCAGGCCAACACCCAGCACCATAAAGCAGGCACCGCCAAAGCGCTGCGTACGGCGCCAGTTCTCGGGATCGGCAAGCGCCCAAGGCGTCTTGATACCGAGCGTATAGTTCTGCTTCACACGCGGCAAGTAGTTGCCTACGCCGATGAACAGCAAACCGACAACACCGGAAATCAGCACGTTAACCGAACCGACCGCCGGCACCACGCCCCAGACCGTAAACTCTCCCAGCCAGCTTATGGCGCACATGAACAAGGTGAAGGCGATTACGAAGCCCTGATAGAACTTGCCCGAGGTTCGATATGCCTCACCTTTGGGGTCGATGCGCGGCACCACGCAGAACATTGCGAGAAGCGCCAGAGGCAGCACGCCGAGCGCGGAGGCCATCCAGCTAGGACCCCAACCGTCGACGGCGCCGTTCGCGCCCCAGTGCGTGGGAATCTGCTCAGGCAAGCTCGGCATCACCATGAGGTGCACTACGACATTGGCGACGCACAGAGCGACCAGCGCAATCCACACGCGCGACGATACCCCCGTGGCGTGAATGCCCTTGTTTTCGTTATTCATCCTTATCACCTTCCGTGTCTGTAAAGCCCATAAACCAGCCAATCAAGTCCTGCATGACGGTGGTGTTTAAGCTGTAAACGATATTTTGGCCATGACGTTCGTCGGTCACCAACCCGGCGTTTTTAAGCGTCGCCAAGTGATGGCTCAATGACGGCTTGCTGATATCGAAATGCTCGGCAAGCTTCCCCGCTGTGCAATTACCCTCGCGCAGCAACTCCAAAATGCGCCGTCGCGTTGGATCGGCAAGCGCCTTAAAACCCTCTCCCGGCATAAGACCTCCTTTCATCATCTCTCATGACGCGCACACTATACTCGATATTTAGATGTTTGTCTAACTATCTAATACAGGAACATCTATAGAACACTCGTTCGTATTTAGCTACAATGGAAGTTGAAGCAGATGGGCCAGCTCCCTCTACCCGAGAAGGAGATGGACTATGAGTATTGACGATGTCCTGACGTTGTTATTGCTTGTAATCGCGGCTGTGGAGCTCGGCATCCACATTGGAGGTCGAATGAAATAGCCGCCCCCGCGTAATGCGAAGACGGCCACTTCTCACGCCATAAACGTGTTTCGGAGTTGGCCAACCCGCTGCAACGGGTGCCATCTGCTTCAATCTTATGCGAATCCCGATCCCATTTCAACAAGCCCAAGGGCTCAAATGGAATCGCAATAATACCTATAATGGCGATAGCTAAAACACGACCGACTCCCCATCGGAGGATATCTATGACCGAAACCACAGCCGCAGCCGCCATCGAGACACGCGACACCAAGCTCGAGATTATCATGGGCCGCGAGGCACTCGATAAGCTCGCCGATGCTACGGTGCTAGTGCTCGGCTGCGGAGGCGTGGGCTCCAACTGCTGCGAGGCACTCGCCCGCGGCGGCATTGGTCATTTCGTCATTCTGGATAAGGACATCATCGCGCCCAGCAATATCAATCGCCAGGCCATCGCCTTTCACAGCACCGTCGGCAAGCGCAAGGTTGACGTGATGGAGGCCATGATCCACGACATCAATCCCGCCGCCACCGTCATCAAGCGCACCGAATACTTGCTGAGCGACAACATCGATGATTTCTTCGCGAGCGTTTTGGAGCAGACGGACGGCAAGCTCGACTACGTCGTCGACGCCATCGACACCATCTCGGCCAAGCTCACCATTGCCAAATACGCTCAGGACCACGGCATTCGTTTGGTTAGCTCCATGGGCGGGGCCAACAAGCTCCATCCCGAGTGCCTCCGCTTTGCCGACATCTTCGATACGGTGCGTGACCCTATGAGCCGCATTATGCGCAAAGAATGCAAGAAACGCGGAATCAAGAGCCTGCATGTACTGTTTAGCTGTGAGGAATCGGTTAAGACACAGCCCCGCGACCCTTCCAATATCCACGAGCGTACCGAGCTCGGAACCGCCAGCTTTATGCCGCCCATCATGGGTCAGATGATTGCCGGCGAGGTTATCCGCCAGATCAGTGGGCGCGGCACCGAGCGCGTGCGCGCTGACGGTCAGCGCCTGGACTAGCGGAGCACGCCGCGATGGAGTTACAGCTTTTTGACGCACACTGCCACCTTGATTTAATGGCCTGCCCTGACGCCATTGCCAGCGAGGTCGCGGCGATGGGGCTGGGACTCTTTGATTGCGGGGTCGACCCGCGCGACTTCGCAACGGCAAACAAGTGCGCCGTGTGCCACCCAGGCATCACCGCCGGCATCGGACTCCATCCTTGGTGGCTGGCTGACGGCCGATGCGGTACCGCCGAAATCGATCTGCTTTGCAAATTTGCCGCACAGGAGCGCTATATCGGCGAAGTTGGGCTCGACTTCTCGCCGCGCTTCGCGGACACCGAGGGAATCCAAACTCAGGCATTTGATCGGCTTTGCCAGACGCTGTCGCAGTACCCGCTTCCTGCGCGCGTCCTGTCCATTCACGCCATTCGCGCGGCAGGGGCGATCTTGAACATTTTGGAGTCGCACAGCCTTCTTGAGGACACCCCCAGCTCCCCCGTTATCATCTTCCACTGGTTTAGCGGCACCTCGGACGAGCTTGTCCGCGCACGCAATGCAGGCTGCTATTTTTCCGTCAACGAACGCATGCTCGCGACCAAGCGCGGTCGCGAATACGCACGACAGATTCCACTCGACCGTCTACTGCTCGAGACCGATGCGCCGGCCGAGCCAAACACAGAAACAAGCGCGCAGTCGCTCATCAGATCGCTCACAAGGACCTCGATGCGCATCGCCTCACTCAAAAACTGCGATGCAAAGCACATTGAGTCGGCAGTTTTAGCAAATGCGCGCTCTGTTTTTGACCTTCGCTAACCCCTGTGGACAAACATGCCAAGGGGCATGCGAATCGCACAACGCAGCCCCTATTGGAAAGCAGTACAATTCGGCAGCATTACACCAATTCGTGCATGAGATCACGGTTGCGTGCATACAATTCGTCAAAGATATGACGGCGCGACGCATATAACTCGTGGGCAGTCATATCGGGCACGATTGTTTGCGCGACGCCAAGGACTCGGGCGAGTTCATCCCATGATGCATAGGCGCCACCTGCGAGAGCTGCCATGATGGCATCACCGAAGCATGCGCCCACCGTAACCTTGGCAACCGAGACCTCGCGCCCGCATACGTCGGCGATAGCTTGCATCCAAACTGGATTCTTGGTTCCACCTCCGACAAGCATAATGCGCCCAATTGGCAGTCCATGCTCTCGCTCGATAATGTCGACATGGGATGCAACGGTATACGCAACGCCTTCCAAGGCGGCACGAACCATATGGGCTCGCGTATGTCTTCCGGTCAGGCCAAAGAAGACGCCACGCGCCTCGGGATCGTTGAGCGGAGTACGCTCCCCCGCAAAGTACGGCAGACATAGGAGCCCATCGGCACCCGGCGCCACGTCGGCGGCATCATGTGCCATAACCGAATATGCATCGGGGCCACCGTGGCCCTCGGCCTCTACGGCGTCGCGATACAGCTCTTGGCGCAGCCACGATGTGAGTGCACCCGCCGTATTGGTCCCCGCGCAGATCCCGTAAGTTCCGGGAATGATAAACGTCCCCGGCCACATGCGGGCATCATCGACCATATGATCAGCTAGGTAGATGAAATACGCCGTGCTCCCCAACTGAACCATCATATCGCCGGGACGGAATACACCCGTCGAAATGGCCTCGGCACCAGAGTCACCCGTTCCCACTAAGACAGGTGTCCCCGCCGCGAGCCCCGTCGCCTCAGCCGCACGCTGCGTAATCACCCCGGCAATATCAGTAGCCGACATTACCTCCGCCATCTGGTCAGGCCGGCAGAAACGAGCACATTCCCGAGCATCAACCTTCCAAGTGTAGCGGTCATATAGGGGAAGAAAATCCTCCGCCAAATAACGGTCCACCGTAAAACGCCCCGTCAACTTTGCGCACAGAAACGATGACGCCGTCAAGAACTTCGCGGCACGTTCGTGCGCCTCGGGCATATTCTCCTTAAACCACAAGATCTTGGGAGCAATATCTGACGAACAGGGATCGTGCCCGAAAAGCTCGCGTGCGCGATCTGACCCATATTCGGAAAGAAGCTCGTCAATCTGCGGCTTCGAACGTGCATCGACTCCATACAAAATCGCGGGCGCCAGCGCGTTGCACTCGGTATCGACCGGCACGCAGTCGCAACCCAATGCGGAAAGGCCCACGCATCCGATCTGTGCCGCGTTAACCCCCGATCGCGCCACCAGCTCGCGCGACAAGCGGCAAAAATCACCCCACCAAACTGCCTCCGCATCATGCTGGTACCATCCATCACGCGGGTTGTCCGTCTCGTGTCCACAAGAGGCTTGGCAAACGATGTTGCATCGATCATCGATTAAAACGCCTTTAGAGGCGCTTGTCCCAATATCAATACCCAGATAGAACGCCATGAGCGCCTACTCCCCTCGCGCCGTACGAGCGGCAGCCATAAAACGAACCACCCGCTCAACATCGACCGGGGCATCCAGCTTTCCGTCGCGCTTTAAGCACGTGCCGACAAACGCGCCATCGTAGTGAGCAAATACGTCAGCCACGGTATTTTCGCGACAACCGGTGCCACATACCACAGGCACTTCGCCAACACGCTCGCGGACCTCATCGGCAAGCTCGCCCGAAGCGCCACGACCGGCAGCCGAACCGCCGATGACCATCGCATCCGGTAGGCAATTAAAGAGAAGTGAATCGGCAATGTCCGCAGTCGTGCGGTCGTTGAGATAAACCTCCCCCTCGCTCGTGATGAAGTGAAAAAGCTTGAGGTCATCCAGACGCAGCGCCGCCTTGCGACGCATGGTGTGCGCGAAATCTCGGTTAATCAGCCCGAGATCACCGGCCCAGGCACCGCAAAAATTGCAGCGCGTGAACTGCGCGTCGACGGCAGCGCACAGCTCGATTGTGGCATCACCATCGTAAATAGCCTCAGCTCCCCAAGGAGTCGACAGATCATGGGACAGAGCCCCGATTATATAGCCCATCGATGCAAGGGTTGAGGGAGAAACGTGCTGCTCATAGGGCATCGAGAGCTCATTGGTAATCAAAATGCCATCGACACCGCCCTGCTGCAACGCCTCGAGATCGCGCTTGGCGGCTTCCACGACCTGCGACACGCTTCCGCCCGGGTAATACAGCGGATCGCCCGGCAGAGGACGCAGGTGCAGCATTCCGATAACCGGCTTTTCGGTCTTGAACATCGAAGCTAGAAACGACATAACGTGCTCCTTCATAGGGTTATTGCAGGGACGTTACTCCCCCAGCACCTCGACGTACACTTTTCGCTTCTGCGGACCGTCAAACTCCGCAAGATAGATGTTCTGGGCACCTCCGCACACGATGTGGCCATCTTGGACGGGAAAGAAGCAACTGTTTCCACAAATCATGCTCTTGATATGCCCACAGGAGTTGTTGCCGGTGGCTCCATAGCTCGGCAGGAAGTGTGCATGCGCATAGGGAGCATCGAGTGGGGCGATGCGATCAAGCGTCTCCATAAGATCCGTCTCCACGCAGGGCAGCCCCTCGTTTACCACGATCCCGCAGGTCGTATGCGACAAAATAATCGCTGCCAAGCCATTGGTCACCGAGCTGCGTTCGATGGCAGCGTGCACGTCCTCGGTAATATCGATGAACTGGTCCGGAGCAGTCGATAGATAGCTCAATGTCTCGAGCGTCACCATGTTCACTCATCCCCTTCAAGAAAACGCAGGGCATTACCCCAGTAGAGCCTTTCTCGCGCATCATCGCGCATGGGCACGGTATCGAGCGCCCGCTTGAGTTTGAATGCACGGAAACGCGGCGTATTGCTGGCGAACATCACTTGATGCGATAGCGCGCGCTCATACCACAGCGGCCCCATATCGACCGTGAAAAGACGCTGCATCATCTCCTCGGGCGAATCGATGTAAGTGATAGAGGTGTCCGTGTAGCAGTTGGGATACTTGAGCAGCATCGCCACGGTCTCGCGCACCCAGGGCCAGCCAAAGTGGGTCAAACTAAAGCGCACATTTGGATGCGTTGCGATTGTGTGCTCAAATGCAAGCGGGTTACTGCGCGAGAGCTCTGCGCCCGGCTCCCAAGACATACCGGCATGGAAAACCACCGGCTTGTTATAGCGCTCGCACAGCTCGTAAAGCGGCTCGGCCACAGCATCATCGGGGGCAAAACCCTGCTTTGCCGGATGCAGGCAAAGCCCCTTTGCCCCCAACTCGGTAAAGGCGCGCTCCAATTCGTCTGCGGCACCGCTCACCTGCGGATCTACGCTCGCAAATCCCCACAGACGATCGGGGTGCGCGGCAACCAGCATGGCAATCTGGTCATTGGTGCCAAAATGCCCTCCGCATGCCGTGGTTACATCGAGCGGCATGAGCACGCTCTTCTGCACATCACAGACGTCCATCTCGACTTGAAGCTCGTCCCAATCCATGGGGCCCATATGCCCCATACCATATTCTCGTGACCAAAAACCGAATCCATCAGGCTCATCGCCCGGCGTACAGATCTCGCCGTAGAGCATAGGATGGACCAACATGTCGATAACCATTTCGTACTCCTTTCCAGGCATTTGACCCTAGTACGGCTCAAACGAACCAATCACTCGGGACGACAGCTCAGCGCCCGCCTTCATACACGCCGGAATATCAAGGCCATCGATCACGCCCTTGGTAAACCCGGCGATATACGAGTCGCCGGCACCCACGGTATTAACGACCTTCTCCGCCGGCACGATCCCGCACTCATAGAAGCGCTCACCGTCAAAGGCAATGCTTCCCTTCTCGCCAAGCGTGGCAACCGCAACGCGCGGTCCCAATCCCTGCACGTGGCGTACCCAGTCTCGTAGCTCCGGAGTGTCCTCTTCAAACGACATGAACGCATAGTCTACGTAAGGAAAATGAGCCTCACATGCATATTCGGGATCCTGGCTGAACACCGAGAAGTCCATAACCACCGTCTTGCCCGCATCATGCCATTCGGGCAGGAGGTCCAAACAATTGCCAAACAGGTCGGTATGAATGATGTCATGCTCTAGGATAAACGCCCGGTCATCTTCATTCGGACGATATGTCTCCATTACGCCATCGATTGCCTCGAGATGCACACGATCGACGCCGTCTTTCAATGCCATGAGCATCACCGAGGTGTCGCCATCCTCCACCCGCAGATGTGAGATATCGAGCCCCTCAGCGGCCAGCGCCTCTCTCATCTTGTCTCCGTACTCGTCCTTGCCGACAACCGACACGGCGGATACCGAAACTCCCATTCGTGCAAGATGGATACCCCAGTCAATGCCGTTACCAGTCGGATAGAACACGCCGATGTTTTGATAGACGTCCGCACAGCAAAAACCAGCCGCACACGCTTTAATACCCATGGTCTTCTCCAATGATCAAAAGGGGACCCACCACATGGCGAGCCCCCTTTTCGCGTTTCGCTTATTGTTTTGCATCGGCTGTCCAAGGCCTCATAGCCCGACCGCCGAACGCTTTCTTAAGCTATTCGACGATTGGCGCTCCGTGGCCCCAAGAGCCTTCCATGCCGCACACGGTCGAGGCGAACCCGGCAGCAAAGTCGAGCGCGCGCTCGATGGCCTCGGCGCCATCCTCACCACGCTTGGCGGAATCGAGATAGCACATCAAAAACGAGGTGAGGAACGAGTCGCCCGCCCCCATGGTGTCCTTCATGTCCGTTACCGGTTTAGCCAGCTGGCGGTAATAACGCTCGCCGTCGTAAGCAATGCAGCCCTCGGCGCCCGCCGTAGCCGACACAAAACGCGGACCCAGGCCCTTCACCCATGCCAGACGCTCGCGAATCTCGTCCTCACTCGCGGCATCCGCCGCACTAAAGAAGGCAAAATCGACGTAGGGTGCAATCTGCTCGTAGTACTCGTCGGTGGAGTCGTCCGAAAAGTCAAAAGAGACCGTGACGCCCGCAGCCTTCAGCTTGGGCAGCTCGCGCTCGGTAAAGCAATAGTTGCCCGAATGAACCACATCGAACTGCTTCATGTACAAAAGGTCAAAGCGATCGAGAACATAGCGCGCATCGCCACGGATACCGCCCTCGTTGGAGCCGAGGAAGACACGGTCACCGTCAACGACGGTCACGCGAGCCGCTCCGTTCTCGCCAATCATCTGCTCGCACTTGTCAAGCTCGATACCCTCATCCTCGAGGCTTGCAATGACATGCTCGGCAGCGGCGTCATTGCCAAAAATGCCCATGTAAGCAGAGCGTGCGGCACCGCATTTCTTGGCATAAACGGCGAAGTTCACCGCGTTGCCGCCGGGATACATGGTGTGGATATGCTCGTAGCGATCGACGACGTTGTCGCCAAATCCGAGCGCGTTAACGTTAAATGCCATGGCCTTTGTCCCTTCTAGTACTCGACAACACCCATATAGCGACGGAAATCGGGATCGTGATCAAACACCTTGCCGCGTGCAGCACGCAGCTCGCAGTTCATGGCATAGAACAGCACCGGGTCCAGATAAGCGCGGACGCTCGCCGGCACGGCCTCCATACCGTACTCCTTAGCATCGAGCACCATCAGCGTATCGGTATGCGTCTTAAGGAACGCCAGGGCGCGCTCGTCCATAGCACGGCACTCGCTGGAGCCCATCTGCAGGAAGTAAAAAACGCCATCCTGAGTAGCCTCGAAGGGGCCATGGAAGTACTCGGCAGAGTGGATGTAGCTGCAGTGCTGCCACTGCATCTCCATAAGAGAGCAGATAGCGAAACCGTAGGTCTGGCTAAAGTTGGGACCGCTGCCCAGAATGTAGAAGAACTCGTGCTCCTGGCAAAGTTTAGCAAAACGATCGCCCAGCTCGGCATTTACCTTCTCGCGTGCCGGGGGAAGAATTTTATCCATCTCGGCGATACCGGCATACATATCGGCAAGATCGGCGTAGCCCTCCTGCTGATCGAGCAGCTCTGCCGCAAGCGACAGCGAAATACCAGCGGGGACCTCGGCCTGCGGCACGCCCTCGCCCCACGGGTAGACCCACGTGGTCCACTTGCCGGAGTCAATCTTGGATCCAGCGTTGTCGGTCTGGGCGATCACCGTAGCGCCGGCGGCAAGGGCAATCTCGCAGCCCTCGACGACCTCGGGGGTGTTGCCACTGTGGCTGCAAGCGATGACCAGGGACTTCTCGCCTAGACGACGCGGACGCATAATGTCGAATTCACGCGCGGTATAGATATACGAAGTGAAAGTGGTAGCCTCGCGCTGCAGAAGCTCATGAGCCGGGATCAAATCGATCATGGAGCCACCGCAAGCAATCCAGTAGACGCTGTCGAACTTGCCCTTCTCGGCAATTGCCTCTTTGATCAGATCGTGTGCGTTCATATCCAGTTCCTTTCTTGTTTGGTCCGCAATCAATGACATTGGCTGCGTGGCCGATAGTTGTTTTAGTCAATCAGATATTTCTCGAATGCGGCCATGTTCTTGGCATCTGCCGCTGCCGGGTCATCGTAGTAACGACCATCCGTGATTTCCTGGCCCAACATGCCGTCGAAACCATGGGCGTTGAGTGTGGCGACGAAGGCGTCCATATCGTGCTTGCCATCGCCCCACACCAGATGGCCATACGGGTCACCGTCGATAAAGTGCATCTCGTGAATTGCCCCATCACCAAAGGCGGCAAACCAGTCCTCGAGCGTCTCGCCTGCAACGCCCATCGCGGTTGTATCAACCATGGGCTGTAAGTACGGGCTCGCGACCTCGTCAATCATGCGCTTCGCATCGGAAACCGTCGTCACAAGGTTGCTCTCCTCGGGACGCAGGCTTTCCATCGTAAGCACCAGACCGTGCTCGCCGGCATACTCCGCCAGAATGGACAAGTGCTCGCGGCTGCGCTTCCAGGCTTCCTCGCGGTCCTCGTCCCAGTCGCCCCAGCCCGAGTTGATGGACATACGGTCGCACCCAAGTACCTCGGCAAGCTCAATGCCGTGCTTAAAGTACGCCAGACTGCGCTGCTCATGCAGCGGTTTGCGTGCGCAATACTGCCAAGGATAGACAACATTCTCGGGGCACAGAGTACGATACCTAAGCCCACGGTCTGCAGCCTTTTTCGCCAGGACCTCAGCCTCAAAGTAGCCCGTATGGTCGAGCGTCACATGCGGCTCTGCACACCACAGCTCAATGGACTCAAAGCCCAAGCGCTGCTGCACATCAAGGAAGTAATCGAGCGACCACATGATGTAGTGGATATTCATGCCCGCAATCTGCTCGCGACGCAGCGTCGGTTTGGATTCAGACATCTTATGCCTCCTTATTTCGATCGAACACGATTCGTCCGTCCGACATCGTCATATCAACCGCAAGATCGCGTGCGTCGCGATAATCGAGGTCGAACACATCCCGGTCGAGCACGCAGATATCGGCAAGCTTGCCGACCTCGAGCGTACCCAGCTCGTCTTCGCGCATCAGGTCGTACGCGCCCCCGGCAGTCCAAGCGCGCAAGAGCTCGACAAGCGTCAGCGTGTTGACCTCATTCACGGGCAGTCCGTCGGCGAAGAATCCGCCGCACGCGCTGTAGATTGACTCGCCCAGGCTCGGAATCAGCAGCGGCAAATCCGTTCCACAGCACACTGTGCATCCGGAATCTTCCATGCCGCGGCGATTCCAGCTGTGCAAAAGTCGCGTCTCGCCAATTTGTCGACGCATCATCGACAGGCAATCCTCGCGCCGGTCCAGCGTCAGAATCTGCGGATAGACCTCGCAAATTCCACCTAACTTGCCAAACTCGACAAGATCGGTCGGGTCAGAGTTCTCGAGATCGGTAATCGCATGGCGACGAAGCATCCGTCCGTGCTCGTCTCGAGGCAGCGAAGCGTATAGCTCCACGGTGCGACGAACGGCGCCATCGCCCTGGCAATGCAAGGAATATCGGAAGCCGTCAGCATCAATTGCACGCAGCTCGTTCTCAATCAGATCCCACTCTGGCTCCTCGACGACCGTCTTGCCGGCAGCGCCCGCATCGGCCGTGTCCTCATAGGGTTCAATCATCTCGGCAAGCCCCGCCCATACGCCGCGATCGGTCATACGGTTGAAGCCAGAAAAACGAACGAACGATCCCCGGAAGCGCTCTCGTGCCTCACGAGCATATGGCAGATTTGCACCGGCACCCACCGGCTGCGACATCATAGAGACGCGAACCGTCAGCTCACCAGATTCCTCGCGGCGAGCCATTTCGTCGGCAAAGCCGTAGTAGTCATCAAACGCCATCTCCTTGATGGCGGTAACGCCGCGCTCGTTAAGCATGCTCATGTAGTCCGAATACCCGGCACGCACCTCGGGCAGCGCGAGGAAATCGCTCATCATGCGCCAGATCTTCTCGGCATAGCACGCCTGGGGTGTAAAGCCGTATCGCGCACTGGCAGCAGCATTGAGAACGCAGGTCTCCGCTCCCGGTGTAAAGCAGACGACGGGGATATCGCCAAAACAATCGTCAAACACAGCTGCCGTATTTGCGTTCTCGGCATCCGATGCCAACGTTTCGGGTAGGTTGTGGCCAAAAGCCGCCGCGCAATCCGGATGATCTTCTTTCCATGCACGCAAGAGCGACACAGCCTCTTTGGCATCAGCGATGCCGGACAGATCAGACCCCAACGTCCGCAGCGCCCAACCTGTATAGAAGGTATGCACATCGATCAGGCCAGGCATGACAGTGCGGTCGCCCAGGTCAACTACCTCGTCCGCCTGGGTCAAATACGAAGCTACCTCACACGTGGCGCCAACAGCCTCAATTCGATTGCCACGGACCGCTACGAAACCTTCAAACGGCAGGTCCCCCGTACCGGTAAAGACGCTCTTAGACGTCAGGACCGTCAAACGATCAGACATCACAACCACCTACGCCGGAAGCATGCCGGAAATGGCAGTAATGACCAATCCAAACACGACCATGAAGATGAAGAACTTCCAAATGGTCTTCCACCATTGGCCAAACGAAATCCTAGCCACGGCAAGACCGGCGACCGTCATGCCCGCCACGGGGCTGATGGTGTTGATGGTCTGGTTGGCAAACTGGAGCGCGGTGACGGCCGCCTCGGGATTGAGGCCCATGAGCTCGGTCAGGGGGCCCATAACGGGCATGGTGAGCGCCGCCAGGCCAGAACTCGAGGGAACCAGCAAAGAGAGCAGGCCAAGGACGATATACATAAACGTGGTGTAGACGGCGGCGGGTGCACCGGCAAGCGCAGTAGCGAGCGCCTGGAGGATGGTGTCGATGATCATGCCGCCCTCGGCGATGACCAGAATACCGCGAGCGATACCGATAACGATGGCAGCGTACGCAAAGTCGGCAAGACCCTTAACGAACTCCTCTGCGATCGTCTGCTGGTCAAGACCGCCCAGGATACCGGCAAGCAGGCCCATGCCAAGGAACACGGCGGAAATCTCATTCATGTACCAGCCCTGGGTAACAAGACCCCAGACGATAATGCCCATACCGCAAGCAAAATCGATAAGCACGAGCTTCTGACGGATAGTGAACTCTTCCTCGATGGAGGCATCGGTCACGGAAAACTCAATACGCTTGAGCTTATCGTCCTCGTACACAATGGACGACTCGGGATTTTTCTTGACGCGCATGGCGTAGCGCATGGCCCATGCGATACCGACGGCAGTGAAGATGACCCAAGAAACGGCACGCAGCCACAGTTGCGGATTGCCCTCGATGCCAATGATGCCTTGGGCGATCAAAACATTAAACGGGTCGATGGTCGAAGCACAATATCCCAGGTTGGGACCAAGGAAGCAGATGATGAATGCCGTCATCGAGTCATAGCCGATACCCATCATGATAGGAATGAAGATGGCATAGAACGGCAGGGCTTCCTCAGACATACCAAACGTAGTGCCGCAAATGGACAGCAACGTCATCGTGATGGGAATGATGAGGATGTCCTTGTTCTTGAGCTTTTTAATCACACGGCTCATGCCGGCATTCAAAGCGTTGGTCTTGGTGATGATTGCGAACGATCCGCCAATCAATAAGACGAACGCAACGACGTCGGCAGCTTCTTGGATACCCTTGGTGGGCGCTTGCAGGACTGCGAAGATATCCTGGCCCAGATTGATGGTCTCGCCGGTCTCGGAATCGGTGTAGTTCTTATCGACCTGTTCATAGGTTCCAGCAACGGCGACTTCACGCTCGCCCGCCGCTGTCGAAATCGTCTTGCGCTGATACTGACCAGAAGGAACGATCCAAGTCAGAACCGCAAAGACAACAATCAGCAAGAACATGATCGTATAGACATGCGGTAATTTGAACTTAAAACGTCTGTTTGTCTTCTTCGCCTTCGTATCTGACATAGATACCTCCAAAGAACTCGAGACTGCATCGCATCTCGCTTCAACGTTTGCACAATGCAAACGTTCTATGACGTCCCATAGATTACCAGCAGCTTTTCTCGTCATCAAGATAATTTCAAACTGATTGCCGCAACGCGGTTGAACGGTTGCGTTTGCGCCGTGAACGGTATGGAAACGCCCGGTGAGATGATCCACCGGGCGTCTCCATTCGCAATGTCCTAGATGTCAAAAACGTAGCGAGACCCAACGATCCGCTGACGACCGATGATAAACGGCCGCCGCTGCTCATCGAAAAAGAAGGCATCCATGTAAAACAAGGGTTCGCCAACGGAAACCGCCAACAGCCGAGCGACCTCGGGCGAGGCGCACGCGATCTCGAGCGTGCACGGGTCGGTAAACGCGGGCGTACGGCCCGTCCGGTTGCGCACGAACTCAAAAATGGATTGGTTAGATAGAGGTGCCGTTGATAGATAAGCGTTGTCCTCGTAAACGTATATGTTGTTCTCAAGCATGACGGGGACCCCATCGGCAGTACGCACACGCTCAACGCAAATCAAATCAGTTCCAACGGGAACACCAAAGAACTGCGCTTCGGTGGAATCCGCCGGCAGTATCTTTCTCGAAATGACGCGCGCCCCCGGCTCCATTCCGTTAACGCGGCATGCGTCCGAAAAACTCTGGACGTCATCCTTCTGGCGAATCTTGCGCTTAAGCTTGGGGGCATTGACAAACGTGCCTTTCCCCTGTCGCTTCGTTAGATAGCCCTGCTGGACAAGCTCCTCAATAGCGCGCCGCACGGTAACACGGCCAACTTTATAGCTTTCAGCTAATTCAAATTCGTTGGGAATCCGCTCGCCCGCCTTGTAGGCACCGGAGTTGATTTCGTTTTTGATGATATCGATAACCTGTTGGTACAGCGGTATCGCAGCTTTACCGTCAGTTAGCCCTTCAGTCGGTGGCATATACCCTCTCCCAGCGCAATTAAGTCTAAAGCGGGCTCAAGGACATTCAACAAGCCCTTGAGCTCGCATTAGCATAAAGTATGCTTGCTATCGCACCAAAATGTCGGGTATTTACTCATCTGACCCGAAAAACGCGCAACTACCGCACCCCTAAGAAAGCGCGAGCAGCTCCGGCAACTGGTCGATAATCTTGTCCGCGGCATCCTGGCTAAAGCCAAAGCGCTCCTCGCGCTTGGCAATGACCGTCAGGCCGGCTCGCTTGCCGGCAGTGATGCCGGGCACCGAATCCTCAACGCAGCAGCAGCGATTCGCGGGCAGCCCCAGCAGGTCCAGCGCATGCAGGTAGATGTCGGGCTCGGGCTTGCTCTCCTTAAACTGCTCGCCGCTCACCACATACTCAAAGGCATCCGACAGCCCGCACGCATTGAGCACTTCCTCGATGCTATCCATGGGAGACGAGCTGGCAAGCGCCACGCGAACGCCCCGGCGCGGCAGCTCTCGAATCGTATCCACGGCGCCTGGGTTAATCAAAGTCTGATAGTCGCGCGGACGCTCATGCGCCCACTCATCCCAACGGGCCAACGCTTCCTCGCCAGTAAAATGCCCCTTACCGGCGCGCTCAAACCAATCGACCAGCATATGCAGGAAGAACTGATGCGAGGTACCAACCTGCCCATTCAACTCCTCTTGAGTCAGGTTAAGCCCAAGCTCCTTGGCAAACGCGGCAGTCTCGCCCAGGTAGTAATACTCGGTATCGACAATGACGCCGTCCATATCAAAGATAACGGCGTCGAACGGAAATGCGGACACGGCACCCTCCCTAACAAAAGGGCGCCTGTAAGCAGGCGCCCGAACCATGCATTATCGGCGATTCTAACCCAGCAGCTTATCCAACGCCACCGCAATACCGTCTTCGTTGTTATTGGCGGTCACCATCTGGGCTACCGCCTTAACCTCATCGACTGCGTTGCCCATGGCAACACCGGTGCCGGCCCACTCAATCATGGACTTGTCGTTCTGGCCGTCACCAAACGATACGACCTCGCTGGCATCGATACCGAGCTTGGGCAGGGCGCCCTCGAGCGCGCGGGCCTTGTCGATACCAGGCGCCGTGTACTCAAAGTACCAGTCGGCCGTAAACATGCCCGAAAGCGTCTGCCTAAAGGGCGTATACATCTCCTCGTAATGCGCCTGCAGGTAGGCCGGATCGCCCGCCGTCAGCAGCTTGTCCACGGGATAAGCGTCCGCGACCTCATGCAAGCTCTCGACCTCGCGGATCTTAAGGTCGCACGCATCGCGCTCGTATTTGACGATGTTTTTCTGCGAGCCATCCGGCAGCGTAATCATGCAGCGATACGAATCCTCGACATGCAGATCGCGACCGAGCGAGATCATGGGGATCACATCATAGTTTTGCAGGTGATCAATCAGACGGTGCAGCTCGTCAGCCGGCATGGCCTGGTCAAAAAGGACCTCATCGGTCTGAGCGTCGACCACATGCGCGCCATTAAAGGCAACCAGCAGACCGTCATGGTTTTGAAGGTCGAGCTCCTGCGCCAGAGCATGTAGTCCCCATGCGGGACGGCCCGAAGCCAAAATGAGCTTAATGCCCGACTCCTGCGCCGCGAGCAGCTTTTCGCGCGTGCGCGGGCTAATCACTTTCTGGTCGTTGGTGAGCGTACCGTCAATATCCATCGCGATGGCTTTGATTGCCATATATGCCTCCCTGTCATTGAATAACCTTGTCTGAGTCATCATACAGAACAGCCACCGCGACTCCGTTTGCAACGGGAAAAATGTCATATTGTCCCGAACATGAACGGCGTGTGGTCGTGAAGCTTTATCGCTCAGGTCAAATACGTCTGCTAGCGACGCTCATCCGTCGGTGCGCCCTCGACGATCGCGATGCCCGCCGATGCACCTAACGCGCTGGCGCCGGCCTCGATGAATGCGCAAGCCTCTTCGTAATTATGGATACCGCCCGCCGCCTTGATTGCCACGGCATCGCCGAGCACCTCGTGCATCAGCCGCACGTCCTCGAGCTTAGCACCGCCAAAGCTTCTGCCGGTCGACGTCTTAAGGAATCCCGGCTTGGCCTCCAGCGCGATCTCGCATACACGGCGCTTGGCGGCGTCGTCGCCGTCCAGCTTGCACATCTCGACGATTACCTTGTCAGTGATGCCATGCGCGCGACAAAAATCAGCAATGGTAGTCATCTCGCGCTCGATGGCATCAAAATCGCGGTTCTCGATCGACCCCTGATTCAAAACGTAGTCAATCTCGGTAAAGCCACACGCAGCGTATTCCTCAAACCTCGCAAGCTTCTCCTCAAGCGTCATAGTGCCCTGGGGAAAGTCGATAGCGCCGGCAAGGATGATGTCAGAGCCCTCGAGCATGGCGCGGCCCGTCTCGTACTCCTGCAGGTTCGCAAATACGCAGCGAAAGTTGTACTTTAACGCCTTCTCGACATAGTGCTCAAACGTGTCCTCGGGGGCATCGATATAGTCGATGTATTTATTGATGGGTTTGGCAAGCGTCATGCTGGGCCTCCTTGTTCAGGGCCGACAACCGATTCGTGGTTTCACGCGAAAAACCACGTTCAATGTACGCCCGGCATGCAAGGACAGCGTCCGCATTCCGACAAGTGGTATGAAATTAGCCGTAAACGTATAATTTACGGCAGCGAATGGCACCGCAGGCGGATGCCGACAGCAAGACATCCCCCCCCTCAATACACCCTCATGCCCATTTAAATAGCAAGGGGCCCGTATCTGTTGGGATACGGGCCCCTTTCGGCCATGACCTATCTCAGCAACAAAGACTACTGCGGTGAGCGCGGTAGAACTCGATCGCACCATCTTATCCGAGCCGGGACACGCTTGCATAGCGTGGCGCGTGACGGTTGCAAAACCACCCCATTTGAAACAAAGGCAAAAAAGTACTTGCAAAGACGCGTTCCGACATATAAGTTGAAAAAAGACCGCCGTTGCGGTTTTAAGTAGATCGAGCATATGAAGTTTGAGTTTTAGCGTGTAAGAGAAGGAAGATCGGCAAAGTACAACCCCAAACGCAATGACAACTTAATGAGGTAACTGCCACATGTGAGGCACCCAGGGCATTGCTGTCTCGATTTTGAGCACGATGCCTTCCGCCTTGCATGGGCCGTTCCATCCCACCCCTGCAGCAACTGCCTCACGGGCTCATTGAAAACCGCATAGCACCCCAACGTCAGCACATCACCCACGGCAAGCACATCACTCACGACAACCAACACATCAACAAACAGCACGAACATCAACCGATTGGAGAAGCTATGACAAACCACCACGCTGAAGACGGCGATAAGAAAAGCATTCTGGATGCCCGCATTGAGCGAGCATATGCAAACGAATATGACGCCGCCTTTGCCGCCGCGACCATCAAGAACTACGCGTCGCTACCGCTCGCGACGATCTTGGCCGATCACCCTCAACTGCTGAAGCGCTGCACAAAGATCATGGGCGACCCCGACATTCGCAAGCTGACAGACCCCTATGCCCCAAAACGCGACAACGATTCGCACATTCTTACCGTAGGCTGCCTAGCCCATATGCTTACGGCGCTCGACACGAAACTCAAGCTCGAATGGGAACCCGACGAGCGTCATGAACTCGAAAGCAAGCGGAACACCCTGCGCACCGCACTGTTCCTTCCGTTGGACGGCCTCAAGCGCTGCAACGTCGAGCTCAATACACAGGCGCGGCAAAAGCCCGGGACCACGGGGCAGAAAACTCCAAGACCCCATGCGGCCATCGTCGACCGCAACCGATATAACCGCATGACCGCGCACTTTTCCGCCGAGGGAGCAGCCATAAGGACGCTGATCGACCTGCTGTGCCTCCTGAGCATCAACGAGCTATTTGAGGGCTATCTCGCCCTTGTTCCCGCGACGGCACCCAAGTCGGTAGCAAAGATCATCGAGACCTGCAGACGCCAGTTTGAGCGCCATCGCAATGGCAGCGAGATGAACGCCAGCATCGCGCAGTACTACGCGGCTCATTACAAAAATGACGGATGTGCCCCTGCCGAGCATCAGCTGCGGCTCGCCTACACCACGCCCGTCGCAACGCTCCATCGCTTTGGAGCCCTTGGCGCTTGCGAGCCGCACGAACAGGCAGCCTGCCCCACAACCGAGCTCGATCTCAGGCTCGGACGAACCCTGTAGCCCGCCAGCCCCTCCGCGGGCAACAATCCTATTCCACAACACAACCAACAGAAAGGAGTCCTCATGGACACCAATCATCCCCCCATCATCAGCCCCCTCACCATGCGTGAATCCGCCCGAGGTATCACGCTCACCAGCATTTACGATGAGATGCTCGCCCGTCGCGAGCTCTCCGTCATGGGAAACATCGAAACCCCGATGGCCCACGACCTATGCCAGCAGATCCGCCTGCTCGATGCCACCGACCCCAGCCGCCCCATCACCATATTTGTCGCCAGCGCCGGCGGAAGCGCGCGATCGGGTCTTGCGATCTATGACGCCATGCGCCTCGCATCGTGCCTCATCCGCACCGTCTGCCTGGAATTCGCCGCGTCCATGGGCGCCGTGATCTTTATGGGCGGCGACGATCGCCGTATGGCGCCCCATGCAGAGCTCATGATTCACGACCCGCTGATCCCCCAGGGGGCAGGCGGCTCGGCACTTGCGCTGCAGGAAACCAGCCGGCGTCTCATGCAGACCCGCAAGACCCTCACGCAAATCCTCTCGGACCGCAGCGGCCTCACGCCCAAGCGCATCCAGTCCCTCACTGCAAAAGACACCTACCTTTCGGCCGAGCGCGCCGTCGAGCTCGGCTTTGCCCACGAAATCCTCTCGACCACCAAGGAGGTCGCCCATGTCTAACCTCACCAGCCGCCTCGCCGCATCTGAGTCCGCATCGTCCACTATCCTCGCCAAGGATCGAACGCTTTCCTGCGACACCCGCCAAACGGGACTCAACAACAACGCACTTGTGATCGGCCCCTCGGGAGCCGGCAAGACCCGAAACGTCCTCAAGCCCAACCTGCTGCAAATGAACGCAAGCTACATCGTGCTCGACACCAAAGGCACGCTCTGTCGCGAAGTGGGACCCGTGCTGGCAGCCCGCGGCTACCGCGTGCAATGTCTCAACTTCGCCGACCTCAACACCGTCCCGGCCCTTGCGCCCGGCATCGAGCGCTGCGGCTACAACCCCCTGAGGCACATTCGCCGCAAGGCGGACGGCAGGCCCAACCAGCAGGACATCCTCTCGGTGGCAAAGGCCATCTGCCCCATCGAGGACAACAACCAGCCTTTTTGGGATCATGCGGCGGCAAACCTGCTGTCGTGTCTTATCGCCTACGTCACCGAACAGCTACCCGCCGACGAGCAGACGATCAGCTCGGTCATCAAGCTGATCGAGCACCTGCAGGACGGTGCCACGGGTCGATTGTTTGACGACCTGATCACGACCGACCCCCAAAGCTATGCCCTCTCGCTATGGCGGCGCTACGCCATTACGCAAAATGCCGAGCGCATGCACGCGAGCATCGTCGGCATCCTTGCCGAAAAGGTCATGTGTCTGGGATTCGACGGTGCGGCACAGCTCTATCGTGAGTGCCATCAGGTGGACTTCGCTTCCATGGGACACACCCCCTGCGCCCTGTTTGTAACCGTGAGCGATATTGACCGCAATCTCGATCCGCTGACCGGCCTCTTTATTTCGCAGGCGTTTATGGGCCTCATTCGTGAGGCCGATAGGCAGCCCGACGGCAGCCTGCCCGTGCCCGTGCGCTTTATGCTCGATGACTTCGCAAATCTGCAGATCCCCCAGATCGACAACGTGCTCTCGATTATCCGAAGCCGCAACATCTGGGCAACGCTGCTGCTGCAGTCGACCAACCAGCTCGATGCGCTCTATGGCGAGGCACGCGCACGCTCCATCATGGGCAACTGCGACACGCATCTGGTGCTGGCGTTCCAGGATCCCGAGAGTGCCCGGGTGTTTTCCGACCGCGCCGACGCGCTGCCCAGCACACTCATGGCGACGCCGATTGATTGCTCGTGGCTCTTTGTACGCGGTCGCACTCCCGAACAGGTCGAGCGCTTTAGGCTCGAAGACCATCCGCTCTACGGGGAGCTGCCCGAGGCGCAGCGAGGCCATGCGGAGGCCAAGATCTAAGCGCAGGGTTCTCGCAGCGCGCGGCGCCCCGGCGATGTTCCACAAAGGCCGTGCGCCCCGGGACCACGGCAAAGCAAAGGGGCCCGCATCCGATAGGATACGGGCCCCTGACTATAAGGCACGATGCGTTAACAGCAGCGACTACTTACGGTGAGCGCGGTAGAACTCGATGAGCGCCTGAGTCGAAGCGTCCTGCTCGGCCTTGGCGGCGTCGTCGTGGAAGGCAGGGGTAATCTGCTTGGCAAGCTGCTTGCCCAGCTCGACGCCCCACTGGTCGTAGGAGTCGATGCCCCAGACCGTGCCCTCGACAAATACGATGTGCTCGTACAGGGCGATGAGCTCGCCGAGCGCAAACGGAGTCAACGTGTCGCCGAAGATCGAGGTCGTCGGGCGATTGCCCTCAAAGCAACGGGCCGGGACGATCTGCTCGGGCGTGCCCTCGGCACGAACCTCGTCGGCCGTCTTGCCAAAGGCGAGCGCCTTGGTCTGGGCCAGGAAGTTGCCCAGGAACAGCTCATGCACGTCCTGGCCGCTATCGGTCGCAGGGTTGGCGGTATTGGCAAAGGCGATGAAATCGGCCGGAACCACCACGGTGCCCTGGTGCAGCAGCTGATAGAAGGCATGCTGGCCGTTGGTGCCGGGCTCGCCCCAGAAAATCTCACCGGTATCGGAGGTCACAGCGCTGCCATCCCAACGGACGTGCTTGCCGTTGGACTCCATGGTGAGCTGCTGCAGGTAAGCCGGGAAGCGGTGCAGATACTGGCAGTACGGAAGCACGGCGTGGCTCTTGGAACCGAAGAAGTTGACGTACCAGACGTTGAGCAGGCCCATCAGCGCGACGGCATTGTTCTCGAGCGGCGTGTTGCAGAAGTACTCGTCGATGGCGTGGAAGCCCTCGAGGAACTGTTGGAAGCGCTCGGGGCCGAGCACGACGATCAGCGACAGGCCCACGGCGGAGTCAACGGAATAGCGGCCGCCAACCCAGTTCCAGAAACCGAAGGCGTTGGCGGGGTCGATACCGAAGGCCTCGACCTTCTCGAGTGCGGTGGAAACGGCGACGAAGTGCTTTGCCACGGCCTCGGCGTTCTGCTCATCGGAGCCGTCGATGGCACCCTGAGCCTTGAGCTGCTCGAGCATCCAGGTCTTGACTTCGCGGGCGTTGGTGAGGGTCTCGAGCGTGGTGAAGGTCTTGGAGACGATGATCACGAGCGTGGTCTCGGGATCCAGGCCCTTGAGCTTCTCGGCCTGGTCGTTGGGGTCGATGTTGGAGATGTAGCGGCAGTCGATACCGGCGTCGGCATAGGGACGCAGAGCCTCGTAGGCCATGACCGGGCCCAGATCGGAGCCGCCGATGCCGATGGACACCAGGTGCTCGATCTTCTTGCCGGTAACGCCCTTCCACTCACCGGAGCGCACGCGCTCGGCGAAGGCATACATGCGATCGAGGACCTCGTGCACGTCGGCGACGACGTCCTGGCCGTCGACGATGAGCTGGCCCTTCTCGCTTGCCGGGCGGCGCAGCGCGGTGTGCAGGACAGCGCGGTCCTCGGTGGTGTTGATGTGCTCGCCAGAGAACATGGCGTCGCGGCGCTCCTCGAGCTTCACCTCGCGGGCAAGATCGCACAGCAGCTTGACGGTCTCATCGGTCACCAGGTTCTTCGACAGATCGAAGTGCAGGTCACCGGCGTCAAAGCTCAGCTTGTTCACGCGCTCGGCATCGGCGGCGAACCAGGCCTTGAGGTCGATACCCTCGGCCTCGAGCTTCTCCTGATGGGCCTCGAGCGCCTTCCAAGCGGCAGTCGACGTAGCATCGATAGGTGCGGCAACAGTTGCCATAGAGTCCTCCTCAGCATACGGGCGCACGCCTCCATGCGCCCGGACATTCAGATGCCACTATTCTAGCGCAGGTCAAGACTATAATCAGCGAGCGTTGCCAATCGGCCCCCAAACGGCAACCGATTAAAAAGGGACAGGCTTATTTTGGCAGGTCAAACGCTTTACCAACCAAAAATAACCCGTCCTTTTATGGCAAATATTAGGCCGCGGCGCAGATGCTACCGAGCAACTCACGCAGAGGAGACCCGATGCCCTCCAGCAGTTCGGGCGCGATAATGGCAAAAACGGGAACCTCACCGGTGCCCACGACAGCAGGCGCCTTGCCCTCCGAGAGAATGCATCCATAAGGGACAAAACCGTCTTCGCCGGCATCGAGCGCCGCCATGCGACGCGCGAGCTCGCGCGCAAAGCCAGCAGTATCGGCATCGCCAATCGCCAGGACAAAGTCCACGCCTTCGTCGGTCGCCAGGGCCACGGCTTCGTCGATCAGTTCGTCTCCCCCGTCGCCCCCAACCGAGCCGCAGCGGAAAAGTACGCGCTCGAGTAGGGCTCGATCAAGCGAGCCAAGTGCCGCCGAGACAAGCTCATCGCGCGTATGCTTGTCACCGCCCAACACGACCAGCGCCTTAGTGCCACCGTAGTGAGCGACCAATCGTCCGCACCAGCGAGCCACGTCTCCATCCACAACAAGGCGCGTCGGCATACCAAACCCGTAATTGACCATCTTTCCCACAACCCTTCCGTGCACATAGGCGGTATCAATCGTTAGGCTCATGCTACGAAGCGAGCTTTTCCGAGCTGTTTCGCACTCTTTAGAGCTGCGTTAAAACCCGATGCAGTTGCACGACTATACCTGGCAAAAAGGAACAGGTTTTGACGATGTCCGGACGAGCGGGTATTATCGAACAGATATTCGATAAGAACATGTGTTTGATGGAGGGACACGGATGGCGCACGAGCAGCACACCTATATCTGCATCGACCTCAAGACGTTTTATGCCAGCGTCGAGTGCGTCGACCGTGGGCTCGATCCGCTCACCACCAACCTAGTCGTTGCCGACGAATCGCGCGGACGCACGACCATCTGCCTCGCCATCACGCAGGCCATGAAGGACTTAGGTATTCACAACCGCTGCCGCCTATTCGAGATTCCCGACGGCATCGACTACATCAAGGCCGTACCGCGCATGCAGCACTACATGGAGGTGTCGGCGCAGATCTACGGTATCTACCTGGAATACGTCAGTCCGCAAGACGTTCACGTCTACTCAATTGACGAGTGCTTTATCGACGTGACACCCTATCTGGACCTCTATCACACCGACGCGGAAGGCTTCGCCTGCATGTTGCGCGACGAGGTCCTGGCGCGCACCGGCATCACGGCGACGGTCGGCATCGGCCCCAACCTATTCCAGGCCAAAGTTGCACTCGATATCACCGCCAAGCACGTACCCAGCCGCATCGGCATACTCGACGATGAGACCTTTCGCAAGGAAATCTGGCCCCATCGTCCCATCACCGATATCTGGGGCATCGGCCCCGGCGTGGCAGCACGACTCGAAAAATACGGCGTCTACGATCTGATGGGCGTCGCGGCGCTCGACGAAAACCTGCTTTACGACGAGCTCGGCGTCAATGCCGAGTATCTCATCGACCACGCCTTCGGACGCGAGCCGACAACCATCGCCGATATCCAAGCCTATCGCCCGCAAGCAACTTCGACCACCACAGGACAGGTGCTCTCGAAGGGCTATGCCTACGAGCAGGCCTACACCGTCTTGCGCGAGATGGTCGACAACGCCGTGTTGGACTTGATCGATAAGCACGTGGTCTGCGACAGCATCTCGCTCTTTGTGGGCTACGCGAGCGAGCGCGCCGACATACGCAGGCTTGATGCCAGCGGTACTGCACAATATGTGGACGGATGCGGACACCTGCGCTCGAGTACGTCGAGCATCGAACCCACCGCAACCGCCGGCCCCGAGCTCGCGCCCCGTGCTCCCAAGCCCGTCCAGCGCGATGACGAACGGCGCCGCCTGGTGCGCGAAGCGCAGGCAATCGATGGCATCTTTGTGGGAGAGCATGGTGGCAAACCGCGTGGCGGCTATGCCGCGCTCTTTGCGCACTCCAACGCCTCGCGCAAGCTGCCCGAGCGTACCAATTCGTTTAAGAAGATCATGGGCTATTTCGATGAGCTCTGGGCGCAGACTGTCGATCCCAAACGACCGGTCAAGCGCATCAACCTGGGCTTTAGCAATCTTGTGCCCGAGGAATTTGCCACCATCGATCTGTTCAGCGATATCGAGACCGATGAGCGCGAGCGCGACCTGGCGCGCGCCGTCCTGGCCGTGAAAGGCAAGTACGGCAAGAACGCGCTCGTCAAGGGATTAAGCTTTACCGCCGGCGCCACCGCGCGCGAGCGCAACGATCAAGTTGGAGGACACCGTGCCTAAACCCAAACAACAGCCCATGCGCCCGCCGACCGCCTTCGAGCGCCTGGCGGACCCCGAGGGCAGACGCCGCGCAGCCGACCCCAACCTCACTGCCAACGGTGCCGTGCGCGCCAACCGCGCCGCACAGTTTATGCCCTTTGCCGCCCTCACGGGATACTACGAACTCGTGCGCAAGCAGGAAATCACCGTCGAGCAAAAACGTGAGCTCACGGAAGAAAAAGCCCTCGAGCTTTCGCAAAAGCTCGAGGGCCTCAAACGCGGCGACTTGGTGCGCGTCACCTATTACGATACGTACGGCTATCGTAGCCGCACGGGCATTCTCGACGAAGCGTTACCCGCATTCAAGCTGCTCAAACTCAGGGATATCGCCATCAACTTCGACGATATCCAGGACATTGAGCTACGCGGACGAGCCTAGCGACGAGAACGCTTGCGCAAGACGAGAGCAATGCCAAGCACTGCGGCAGCTGCAACCAGCAATCCCAAGACCAGCGTGAGGGTCGAGTCGCCAGCGCGAGGCAGCGAGCCGTCCTTCGGAGTCTTCTTAGCGGTCGTCGTGACGGTGGTCGTGGTGCTGCTCGACTGGTCGTTGCCACCCGTCTGGCTGCCGCCAGGCTGATCGCCGCCACCCGGCTGCGAAGGATCGGTGGGTTCCGTCGGATCCGGAGTACCGGGATCAACCGGATTCTCCGAATTCTCCTTGCGCTGGATCCAGACCTGGCAACCATAGAACGGGTTGGCGGTACCAAGGCACAGACCCTGGTTGGTCACCGCAAAGGTGCGCAGACCATGGTTATACGGATCGTTAAAGCCATTGGTCGTCAGCGTCGTAAAGTTCACGCCGTCCTCGGTCACATACATATCAAAGCCGCGCTCGGCATCGCGCAGGTAACACATGCACGTAAGGACACTCTGCAACTTCTTGAGGTTCTCCTCGCTCAGCAGCTTATCGAGCGCATCCTGAATATCGCTCGGCAGCTCGGTGCCATAGGCATCCTCGTACTGCTGCTTAAGGCTCTCATAGCTATCGAGCATGTCCTGATACTGGTCGGCAAAGGACTTGAAGTACGCGATCTCGCCATCGATCTTCTGGACATAAGCGGCGTCGTCCTCAAAGTCCTGGGACATCGTCGCGGCCTGATCGCAAAGACCGCCCGCGGCATCCTCCAGCGCATCGCTCAGATCGCCAAAGCCCTTAGCAACCTCGGTCTTCTCGTCATCGACATCGACGGCCTTGTTTGAATCATCAACCTCAGCAGCTTCGTTCGAATCATCGACCTCGACGGCCTCGTTTGAATCATCGTCCGCAAGCGTGTTCACGGGAACGATGGGGTCGTCAGGCGATTTCTTGTCGAGCAGGTGATTGAGCAGGTCCCTAAGGCGCTGAACCTGAGAGTCCCACTCCTCGGGCGTCATATCGATAATGTCGCCATTGGAGAACTGGCCGATCGGCTCAAGCAGGCTCGCGGTATCAAAGGTACCGATATACAGCTTGCCGTCGAACTTCTGCATGCGCCAAATGTACTGGTTCTCGTTTCGGCCAAAGCCCGAAGTCAGGCCGGAAATACCGCCCTCGGGGAACATGTCGGTGCGATCGCCAACGACGAGCTCCATGTTCTCGTCCTTGTCCATGCGATAGATGTTAACCGACTGCTCAAGATTGGCATTCACAAACGAGCAGTCAACGCCACCCATGCTGCTCTTGCCGCCCTCTTCGGTGTTGGATTTGTTGAACAGGATGCGCTCGAGGGCAATCTCCTCGTCGTTGTATTCACCGATATAGAGGTAGTCGTTGTAGACGATGAGGTTGGCAGCGCCAGAACGGGTACGGGCAGGATCGATGCCAAAGCAGTACTTTGCACCGTCCGTCTTCTGATCGCCGACAATGGGAGTCCACGAATAGCTGCCGTCGGCATTCTTGTCGCCACGGACCATGGCAAACGACTGCATGGAATTATCATCGGGAGCGTTCTCGGGCGTACCGGTGCAGATGGTCGCATAGAGATGGCCATTGTACGAGACCATATCCCAAATGGCGCCGCCGTAGATGCTGTCCTGATAGCGAATCGCCGGATAGCCAAACAGCGTCTCCGAGTTGGCAATCTCGGTGAAGCTGTCCTGGCCCTTCGAGGGGTCAGACGACGTCAGGATTGTCGACACAAAATTACCGTTCGCGTCTTTACCCACATTACTGATGACGAGCTGGCCATCATGGACGCACATGCCGCGGATACCGGTAGAAATGCCCTGCTTGTAGGCAGCACCGTAATCCTGCATGCTCGAAAGGCCCTGATAGACAACTTTGTACTCATCCGTCTTAGGATCGATCTCGTATACAGCAGGCAGGCCGCCTTTGCCGTCATTGGTCCTGACGCTGCCGCAGAAATAGAGCTTACCCTTATAGCTCACGGCATTGCGGAACAAAGGAGCGACGCCGTTGAGCGATTCAGAGAGTAGCAGCTTGGTCTCACCGGTCTTGGTATTGATCTTGACCAAGATGCCGCCGCTGTCCTTGTCGGCCGTGCCGTCCTCCTTCTGCTGTCCATAGAAGAAGGTACCGTTAAACATGGCCTCCAGCGTCAGGCGCATGGTTTCGACA
Source organism: Collinsella sp. CLA-SR-H006 (assembly GCF_040097075.1). Taxonomy (NCBI): domain Bacteria; kingdom Bacillati; phylum Actinomycetota; class Coriobacteriia; order Coriobacteriales; family Coriobacteriaceae; genus Collinsella; species Collinsella sp. CLA-SR-H006. The sequence goes on from NZ_JBBNPD010000006.1 coordinate 83,661, forward strand.
TCAAAGGAATCGCCCAGCGTGCTGTTCATGAGCGTCAGCGTGTTGCCCATCGCCGCATAGCAGGTGCCCACATAAAGCCAGTCACCATAGCTCGCAGCCGCCCAAGTGTAGCTCTGGCCGCGATCGCCTTCGTTGTTGGCCGTATTACCATCGGCGCCCGGAACGGCAACGGCACCGTTACCCTGGTAGTCGACGATGCCATCCGGCTGCGACGTTCCTACCGTAGGATGTGAGAGCTTCTCAAAGGAATACCCATTTCCCGCATTGTAGGTAACGGCACCCGATGCGTCTTCGGCGTGCGCCGGCAGCGGCGATACCAAGATAGCGGCAAGCGCTGCCACCAAGCCAAGTGTTCCCACTCGTCTCATAAGGTTATAGCCTCCCCTGTCCTAAAGCCCAGTTTTAGCATTCTTCATTTCTGTCCACGGTTAATTGCAATCTGAGCACAGCAATAATCAGTGTATAAATATACACCTGTAATTTTTTGGACGGGTTCATAGATGCTCGATTGGTAGCGAATTCCGCGCAAACCGTCACCAAACTCCACTTTTGCCGCATCTAAAGGTTATTTTTGCGCAAATTTTTGGATGCCGATAGTCACAATGGGCAGGAGGCTGGTACCCACCGGAGAGGGCAACGCCTACATTTTCATAACGTAATAGCCCGCACCCCTCACCGCCGTCTCGAGTGTGTCGCGATCAACCGGGCGCTTCGAGCGTACGCGTGCCGTGTGGTCCGCATACGTTACCGTTGCCCACACGCCATCAAGCGTATTGAGGGCATTGGCTACGTTCTGAGCGCAGTCGTCACAGCTCATGCCGCCGATGAACAGCTCATCGCTATAGGGATAGTGCGACGCATCGGTATCCACCACAACAACCCTCTTGGCTTTCTTTCCGCTTGCGCCATCACTGCAGCAACTCTTCCCATGCGTCGACGCCGCAATACGGCGCAGCCCAAAGAACATACCAATAGCAATCACGCCCAGCACGATGATATTTGCTGGGTTGAGCAAGTCGCTCATACGCTCCCCTTCCTTACGGTCCATTTCAGAGATACCCCCGTGGGGTGTCCCCATCTTAACCCAAAATCATGTCGGTTCGGTCAATTAGTTTCCCTACTCAAACTTTTTTGTTGACCATGGCTTACTTTCGTGTATAAGTTTTCCTAGGCTAACAGTTTAGATCCGTAAGGAGCACCGTGACCCGAACCATAGACATTCCAACGTTTCAGGCAGCGGTCGTGCGCAACTGCTCTCCCACGCTCGCGGGCATCAAGCCGGCATCGCTCTTTACCTATCCCGGCGTCTACGCCCATCAGGATGGTTCGGACGCGACCGCGTCAATCGCAGAACGCCGAGCACGCCTGCTCAACGTTATCGCCCAGTGCAACCGCGAGCTTAACTCGCTCGGCATTCATCTGAGCGTTTTGGTCTGGCGCCCCTGCGGGGCGCTCGTATACGCATATCGGCCCAATAGCCTCGCCACTTACCTTGCTGACCCGCGCGCCAAAACGGCACTCGCCAAGGAGGGCTACGACACCGGCAACCTCTCGGCATGTCTTGTGCACCTGGCATCGCGCATCACGCTCGCAAGCGATAACGCCGCGGAATGCGCATGCGGCCAAACCCGATGCGCATTGGACCATCAAGCACGCTACGACAACGGCTGCACCTGCGAGTTTCCACACGAAATTGGCTACTTCCTGGGGTATCCCTACGACGACGTGCACGAGTTCATCGCCCAACGTGGCGAGAACTACAAGATCTTTGGAGCCTGGAAGGTCTATACGAATGTCGAGCAAGCGCTTGCGATGTTTGACGCCTACCGCGCTTGCACTCAATACCTCACCTTTGTCTATCAGCAGGGCTGCAGCTTGGCACAACTTGCCCAGGCAACCCGATAGAACATAGAAGCCGCGGCAACCTGCCGCACAACTGAAAGGACTCAACATGAGCAAGATCGCCGTCGTCTACTGGAGCGGCACGGGCAACACCGAGGTCATGGCAAACCTCGTCGCCGAAGGCGCCACGTCCGCGGGTGCCGAGACCGAAGTCATCCCCTGCGCCGACTTCTCTGCCGACAAGGCCGCCGAATATGATGCCTTCGCCTTCGGCTGCCCCGCCATGGGCTCCGAGGAGCTCGAGTACGATGAGTTCCAGCCGATGTGGGACGAGGTCAAGGAGACTCTCGGCGACAAGAAGGTCGTCCTCTTTGGCTCCTATTCGTGGGCCGAGGGCGAGTGGATGGACAACTGGAAGGCCGACGCCGACGAGGCCGGCGTCAACGTCATGGACTCCACCATCTGCTACGACGCGCCCGACGACGAGGGCGAGACCGCTTGCAAGGCCCTCGGAGCCGAGCTCGCGTAACGAACCCAGGGCTTCCAAAAGAGCCTGCATCAAAGCACATCCCCATCCCTACAAAAGAGCGGGGGCTGGATTCAAGTCCAGCCCCCGCTCTTTTGTAACGACAGTTACATCAACCGGCTACGAGATATTGCCCAAGAACGCCTTGGTGCGCTCGCTCTTAGGATGGTCGAAGACCTCGCTCGGCGTACCCTCTTCCACAATGACGCCTCCGTCCATAAAGACGACGCGGTCGGCGACATCGCGGGCAAAGCCCATCTCGTGCGTCACGACGATCATGGTCATACCGTCGTGCGCCAGGTCGCGCATGACGCCCAGGACGTCGCGCACGAGCTCAGGGTCGAGCGCCGAGGTGGCCTCGTCAAAGAGCATGACGTGCGGGTTCATCGACAGGGCGCGGGCGATGGCAACGCGCTGCTGCTGGCCGCCCGAAAGCTGACTCGGCATAAAATCGATGCGCTCGGCAAGACCGACCTTGGTCAGCTCCTCGACGGCGATCTTCTCGGCCTCTTCCTTGCTGCGCTTGAGCACCTTTTGTTGCGCAAGCATGACGTTCTTTTTGACCGACAGGTGCGGGAACAAATTGAACTGCTGGAACACCATACCCAGATGCGTACGCACTTTGTTGAGGTCGACACCCTTGGCGCACACATCCACGCCCTCAACGATAATCGAGCCACTCGTGGGATGCTCCAGACGATTGATGCAGCGAAGCATCGTCGACTTGCCCGAGCCCGAGGGGCCCAAGACCACAACGACCTCACCCTTGTGCACATCCAGATCGATATCGCGCAGGACCACGTTGTCGCCAAAGGCCTTCTGGAGGTTCTTGATGCTGACGACGACCTCGTTCGAGTTATTGGTTTCGCTCATGATAGGACCTCCTTACAGACCGGCGATGTGATCGGCGGGCGTCGCGACAACCTGTCCGGCGCTCTTGGCGGGACGTTTCTTCTTGGTCTCGGCCGTGCCCAAAAGCCTCGCCTCAAGACCGCTCACCAAGCGAGCGAGCGGCAGGGTGATGACCAGATAGAACAGGGCGGCAACCACGTACGGTGTAATGGAGCCCGTCGTGGCCACGATGGTACGGGCGTTCATGACGATCTCGACCACGCCCACGGCCGCAAGCAGAGACGTATCCTTGTAAAGCAGGATAAATTCACTGGTCAGCGTAGGCAGGACATTACGGAACGTCTGCGGAATCATGACATAGAGCAGCGTCTGGAACGCGTTCATGCCCAGCGAACGAGCAGCCTCGTTTTGGCCCTTGGGGATCGATTGAATACCGGCACGGAAGATCTCACACAGGTACGCAGACGAGTTCATGGCCATGACGATGACGCCGAGCACGTAGTCATCAACCTTGACGCCGGCAAGCGGCAGACCGAAGAACGCGATATAGATCTGCAGGAACGCCGGCGTACCACGGATGATATTCACATAGATGCCGGCAAGGCAACGAAGGATGCGCGACTTGGAAATGCGCATGAGCGATAGGGCGAAACCGAAGGGAATTGCCAGCGGAAACGCCACAAGCACGATCGAAAGCGACATGAGGAAGCCCTTGAAGACGATCGGCAGGCTTTGGACCAAAATGACCGGGTTCAAGAACAGGCGCAGGAACATATTGGAGTTCCAAGCCTCGACCCACGGCTGCTCCTTAAGATCGGCCAAGAAGTTATCGAAGGCCGTCACACCCTTGATCTCCACCGACGGAATCTTGGAGATCTTCTTGGTCGAGCCATCGGCCAAAGTGTAGGTGCCGCTAAAGGCCTCATCGCCGCCCTCGACGGGGAAGGTCACGCCGTAAACCTCGACACGGAAAAAGCCGCCGGCAGGCGCCGTCTCGCCAAAGTCAATCTTGAGCGTCTGGCCATCAGCCTTGCACGTGGGTTTCATGGGCGTACGATCCATGAGGTCCTCGCCCGAGAGCATCGTCAATCGCGTGTCATCGGTACCAAACGTCGTGCCGTCGACAAACGTCAAAGAAAGACCGCTCAGCTCCTCATCGGCATCGGCCTGGACCTCCCAGGTAATGCGCGTCTCGGTACCGCCGACCACAGCGCTGCCCGAACCGGTGTTGGGTCGAGCGGTAATCTTTGCGGTCTCAAGCGCCTGGGCGGTCGTGGGCGCATATGTCCCCACACACACCAGCGCGAGCGCCACGGCCATGGCGCAGGCTAGCTTTTGGAGCAAGGCGGGCAGTGGAAAACGCTGCTCCGCGGCTCCTTTGTTCAGTCGAGACAAGGTGGCTCCTATCGTAGAAGTTGCCGGCAAAACGAGACGGAAATACTCTCCGTCAAGAGAAGCGCAAAGGCCCTCTCCGCCAAAACGGAAAGGGCCCGCGAGCAATCAAGTAGCTATTTTACTTGATGTTGTACTTAGCCATGAGGGCGTCAACGGTACCGTCGTCGGTCAGGTCCTTGATGGCCTGGTTGATGTCGTCCTTGAGCTTGGTGTTGCCCTGGTTGATGGCGATGGCGTACTCCTCGCCGGTGCTAATCTGCTTAATGGTCTGGCAGGTGTTGAACTGCTCGGCGGTCAGCTGGCTGGCAACGGAGCGGTTGGTGACTACGGCGTCGCCCTTATCGGACTGCAGGGCGCTGAAGCACTCGGTAGCGTCCTTGTAGGGGACGATCTTGGCCTTGGGGAAGTTCTCCTGGGCAAAGGCCTCGGCGGTCGAACCAGACTGGACGATGATCGTGGCGTCAGCATTGTTGAGCTTCTCGCTGTAGTTGTCGGCCGTGATGTCGGTGTTATCGACCTTGGTCACGATAGCCTGATCGTCCATGTAGTAGGAATCGGAGAAAGTGACTTCCTTCTCACGCTCGGGCGTGTCGGTGATAGCCGCGATGGAAACGTCATACTTGGCGCCCGAAGCGACGCCGGGGACGAGCGTGTCGAAGTCGTTGTTGACGTACTCGACATCCAGGCCCAGCTTGTCGCCGATAGCTTTGATGAGCTCAAGGTCAAAGCCCTGATAATCGCCGTTGTCATCCTTGTACTCAAACGGCGCGTACTCGGCAGAGGTGCCGACGGTCAGCGTGCCGTCCTTGACGAGCGCGTACTCCTTGGAGCCGTCGACCTTCTCGACCTTAGCGTCGTCAGAGCTGCTGGAACCGGCATCAGAACCAGAGGTGGCGTTGGACGAGCCGCAGCCCGTCAGAGCAAGGGCGAGCGCCATAGCACCCGTGGCGGCAAATGCGCCAAGCTTCTTCAGCTTCATAATCAGTCTCCTTCCGGTGACCTCGTTTGATTCAGAGGTCTGCAAAAACTGTTGGCTATTATGCACCCGGAATTACGAATCTGCAATGAGAAAACTGATTGAAACAAACCCATAACGTGAATGGAATACTCTACTTTGTGACAGTCATTACTGCTGCAATGACCTTAATAGTCTAATTTCAGCTGCATAACCTGCAAGTTCGTTCGGAGTCTCCAAAATAAACGGCAGCGAACGCAAACGGCCATTCGATACAATATTCTGCATAACCTGCATACCGCCACCAAATTCCTCGCTGCCAAGGTATCCCTTGCCGATGCACTCGTGACGATCTTTATGGGCGCCACAAGGGTTCTTCGAATCGTTGATGTGTACGGCATGCAAGCGATCGATACCCACCACACGATCGAACTCGTCGAGTACGCCGTCCAGATCATGGATGATGTCGTAGCCGGCATCGCTCACATGGCAGGTATCCAAACAAACGCCCAGCTTGGCCGACAGCTCGGGGCGCTTGCCGGCAACACCCTCAATGATGAGCGCCAGTTCCTCAAAGCTACGACCCACCTCGGTGCCCTTGCCCGCCATGGTCTCGAGCAATACCGTCGTCTGCTGCCCCTCAAACATCACCTGGCACAGCGTGTCGACAATCATCTGAATGCCGGCGTCTGCCCCCTGTCCCACATGCGCGCCAGGATGGAAGTTGTAGTAGTTGCCGGGCAGCGCTTCCAGACGCTGCAAATCTTCCGCAATAGCCTCCAAGGCAAACTCGCGCGCCCGCTCCTTAGCGGAGCAGGGGTTATAGGTATACGGGGCATGCGCCACCAGCGGTCCAAAGTCGTTTTGCGCCATAAGCTCGCGCAGAGCCGCCACGTCATCCATGTCAAGGTCTTTTGCCTTGCCACCGCGCGGGTTGCGCGTAAAGAATGCAAAAGTATTGGCGCCAATGGACAACGCCGTCTCCCCCATTGCCCGATAGCCCTTCGTCGTCGAAAGATGACACCCGATCGTCAGCATCTCCAGCTCTCCCTCATCAGTTGCGGTGAAATACGGTCTATTGGTGCCTTATTTTGGCGCAAACAGACCGTATTCCACCGCAAGTTATAAAAGGGGCATCAGGGGCACGGTCCGCCGAGCCCCCACGCCCTAAAGTTCCAAGCGAATCGCATCGATGATGTGCGCACAGCGCTGTGTGGCGGCTAGGGACATGATGGGGCTTTCGAGTTTCCCCGCCTGAATGAGCCGCGCCGCATGCGACACCTCACCGTAAAAATCATCGACCTCAAATGGTGCATCGATTTCGAGTGCTCGACCGTCGGAGTACTTCACATGGGCGAGCTCGGGGCGATGAAGACGCTCGATTTCCAACGAGCCCCGCTCACAGGCAATCGTTAAGCGGCTTTCATATGCTGCTTTGCCGTCGCACACCATATGAATGGGTATACCGCCGACGCTCATATGGATCTCGTCGGCCCAATCGACACGGCCGCCTGATACGTCACGCCAGCGAACTTCACGGGACGAAACCTCGCACGCGCCCGCGAGCAAATCCTCAAACCAACCGACCGCATAACAGCCCATGTCATATAGACAGCCGCCCTGCAGCGGATCAAGCAGATAGCCCGAAGGAGACTCGCCGTAATCGAGCTTTTGCACGCTTTCAATCGAGACGATACGGCCAAGCTCACCCGACGCAAGCAAGTCTTTCACGCGAGTGCGCATCGGGCAAAACCGATTCTTCATCGCCTCCACAAACAGCACGCCGCGCTCGCGAGAGGTGGAGGCGATCGAGAGAGCCTCTTCCTCACTCAAAACGGCCGGCTTTTCGCACAGCACGGCCTTTCCGGCGCACAACGCGCGACAGGCCCAACGCGTATGCATGCCATGCGGAAGAGCCAAGTAGATTGCGTCGACATCGGGGTCGGCAATCAGCGCGTCATAAGCCGCATCGCCGCTATCGTCGGCCGAGGCATGGCCATGCGCAGCATCGATCGAAAACACTCGGCAAAATTCCTCGACATGTGCAGGAGTGCGACCGGCCGCAGCCACCAGCCGTGCCCCGTCGACCTTCTTGAGCGACGATGCAAATCGATGAGAAATGTGCCCAGCGCCCAAAATGCCCCAACGAACCCCACGCGAATCATTACATGAATCCCGATGGCCCACGACAGCCCCCCTTCAGTTGCGGTGGAATAGTCCCTGTTTAAGCCCTATTCTGCCGCAAACAGGAACTATTCCACCGCAAGTTATAAAAGGGTCACGAGGAGCGCGTTTTGCCGAAGGCCTTAAGCACTGCCGTCACGGGTCCAGGCTGGAAGCGCCGGCGCACGTCATCGAGACGCTCGGGGATATCGATATGCTGCGGGCAGTGGCGCGCGCATTTGCCGCACTTGACGCAATTGCTCGCCAGCTTGGCCTCGCTTGTGCGCACCGCACTCGCCGTAAAGTATTGCGACAGCCCCGTAAACCAGCTGTGCGCATAGCTCGCGTTGTAGGCGGCAAAGCAGCCGGGAATGTTGATACCCTTGGGACATGGCATGCAGTAGCCGCATCCCGTGCAGGGCACGCGATTCGATTTTTCAAACTCATCCAGCACGTGCGCGATCGTGTCGAGCTGGTTAGCAGTCATCGAATTCGGCAACGCGAGGTCTGCCAGTGACGAGTTCTCATCCACCTGCGCGGTATCGGTCATACCCGAAAGCAGCATCGTCACCTGAGGATGATTCCACACCCACGAGAGCCCCCAAGCGGCAGGCGTATGCAAATGCCGATCGCATGCACCATCGAGAACAGCGCGCGCCCGCGGAGGCAATTTGCCTGCCAAGCGTCCGCCCAAAAGCGGCTCCATCACAAACACCGCGAGACCTCGCTCGGCGGCGGCCATGAGCCCCGCCGTTCCCGCCTGATATCGCTCTCCAGCGTAGTTGTACTGGATCTGGCAAAAGTCCCACTCATACGCATCGAGCATCGTAAGGAAGTCCGCCGCGCTGCCGTGGTACGAAAAGCCTATCTGACGAATACGCCCTGCAGCCTTTTGCTGCGCGATCCAGTCCTCGATGCCCAGCGCCACCACGCGCTCCCACTGCGCAGGCGAGGTGATGTTGTGCATAAGGTAATAGTCGATATGGTCGGTCTGCAGGCGGCGCAGCTGCTCGTCGAAAAACCGATCGAAATCCTCCGCGCATTTGCACGAAGCATGCGGCAGCTTGGTTGCGAGCAAAACCTGGTCGCGCAAGCCCAGGCGTTCAAGCGAAGCGCCCACGCAAGCCTCGTTGCCGGGATAGAGATAGGCCGTGTCCAGATAATTAATCCCCTGCTCCACCGCACGGGAGATGATGGCATCGGCCGTCTTCGCATCGGGGTGTCCCGGCGCACCGGGAAACCTCATGCAGCCCAGACCCAGAGCGGATATTCGGTTACCACTTTTAGGGTCAACGCGGTATTGCACGGCCCCTCCCCTCCCATCGAAACCCTGACAAGGCGAAACAAACCCGTCACGTCATCGAAACACATCGGAATCGCAATTGAGAACGTATCGTAACGCAGCAGAAATCGAGCCGTCACGGCACCGCTTTAACATCAGCAAAAAGCCCGATGAAAGGAGCCGGGCATCACCACGTGCGAGGACGCCTACCCCTACCCCGGCGAGCAATACATCCTCTCGGTCGACCGCTATCAGATCGAAGTCATGGACCATCTGGACGAGCTCCCCGCCACGGGTGCCGTCATCTTCTGCACCTTCCCCAAGGTCCGCGATGGCGTCGGATACCCCGCCCGCGTCTTTGCGGTCTGCCCCGCGGCATAAGCGCACAGCGCAATAGTTTCTTTTTCATAACAGCCGCCCCGCGCACCCGCCAATCACCCCGGCAGCATACAATCCATCAGGCGCCCCTTACGCGGGCGCCTTTTATATGGGGAGATGATTCACATGCAGATCAACAAGGTCGCTTTTATCGGCAAGGGCGGCGTCGGCCTGCTCTACGGCAGCATGATTGCCAAGGCCCTCGGCAAGGGCGGCGTCGAATACGTCATGGACGACGCTCGCTTTGAGCGCCATGCGAACGACGCGCTCACCGTCAACGGCAAGCCCTGCGATCTCACGTCCGTCCGCGCCAGCGAGGCAGCGCCCGCCGATCTGGTCATCCTGACGGTCAAGACCACCGGTCTCGACCAAGCACTCAAGACTATGGAGCGCGTCGTGGGACCCAACACGCTCATCGCCTCGCTGTGCAACGGCATTACGAGCGAGCAAAAGATTGCCGAACGCTTTGGCTGGGAGCATACCGTTCTTGGTATCTGCCAGGGCATGGACGCCGTGTTCCTCAACGGCGCGCTCACCTTTACCAATGCGGGCGAGATCCGCTTTGGCGCGGCGGCCGGCACGGACCCCGCGACCGTCGCCGCGATCGACGGGCTCTACACGCGCTGCGGCATCGCCCATACCGTCGAGCGCGACATTGCGCACCGCATGTGGGCCAAACTCATGCTCAACGACGGCATCAACCAGACCTGCATGGCCTACGGCGGGACCTACGGAAGCGCCACGGAGCCGGGCTCCGAGCAGCGTCGCTGCTTTGTTTCCGCCATGCGCGAAACGCTTGCGGTCGCCAACGCCGAGGGCGTTGAGCTGACCGAGGCAGACCTGACGCAAATGGTGCACCTCATCGAGGGAATCGACCCCACCGGTATGCCCTCGATGGCGCAGGACCGCATCGCACAACGAAAAACCGAAGTCGAGGAGTTCGCGGGCACCATTTGCCGCCTGGCCGCCAAACACGATATCCAAGTGCCGCAAAACGATTGGCTCTACCAGAGGATTCGCGAAATAGAAAGCAGCTGGTAGTGCTCGGCATACTGCAGCCAACAGATCCAATGGCAAAGCCGCCGCAAGGGGCACTCCCCTCGCGGCGGCTTCCTTTTTCATCTTTGGCCAAAAATCAGCTTCACAACGGTTAGAGCTGCGACTCCGACGCCTGGCCCTCATCGTCGCGACAAAGGGCTACACCCGCACTTCCCAGCAGCGCGGCCGCGATCAACACGCCAACCACGATAGAGGCAGCCCCACAAGACCCCTGCATACCCGCGACGAGCGCGGCCGTAGGACCAAGGCAACCAAGCATCAACGCGACGGCGGCAACGGCAATATCTCGAGCATTCACAAGACCACTTCCTCCAAGAGAAAGACCTTATTTCTCAAGAACCAGTGTGCCCCGCATCCATACGCCCAGCGTACCGCCACGGTAAGGGCTCTGTTAACTCAAACGCATACATAGAACGGACGTCCTTACGTTGCCCTAAAGCTCGGTAAAGACGCCCGTCCGCCAAATATCCGTGATGCAGAAAAATTACCAACCGGTGTAGTAGTCGGTGGTTCCGGCAGCGCAGCCGGAGTCATAGACCTTGCAATCACCCTTGGAGCCCGTAAAGGTCGAGCCCTGGGCCATATCGCCCGCGGCAACAACGTAATAGCCGTCGGAATCGCGCCAGAAGCCCTCAGAATCCTGAGTCCATTCGCCCGTGCGATAGTGATAAAGCACATTGCTGCTGTAATAGGTCTCGCGGCGCCCGTTGTAGTTATTGACACCCGCAGAGCGCGTCAGGCCCGATCCGTTCGCGCAGGACGCGGCAGACGCGTAGGACGGAGTGTAACCGGCGTTGTAGTACGAAGCTTGGACGGCCTCGGCAGCCTCCGCCTCGGCGGCAGCCTCGAGCGCTTCGCGCTTGGCATCCTCAAGCGCAGTGCGCAGCTCATCGAGCTCGGTCGACTTGGCGTCGACCTCCCCCATCGTCAACAGGCTACCCGCGCCGTCGATGCAACCCTGCAGCACAGCGCGCTCGTCATCGGTGGCATAGTCACCGTACATGTTCATGATGATCTGAGCGCGCATCTCCAGGGAATCGCGCTTGGCCTCCATCGAGGCGTTCCACTCCTGCATGGAACCATAACCATCGCCGCGATAGTCAACGGGCTGTACCAGCGTCGTCTCGGACGGCGTAGATCCAACCGTATCGGACAGTGTTGCGGCGTGGGCATCAGTTGCACCGGCGCCCGCCAAAAGTGCCACGGTCAGAGCGGCGGAAAGGGCGGCGGCTTTCGGTTTTCGTGAATCGATCCTCATGTAGCTGGAAACCTCCGTAGTGCGTTTTTGCTGCGTTTGAGCTGCGTGTGATTCGATCGCGCTGCATAGTACCCCGAGCAAATCGCGACCTGCGGTTTTACTCAAAAGGCGCACGTCAATTGCGTAAAACTCACATCCTCTCAACAGGAGTTTTCCACAACTCGAATGCATAAAGCATGCCAAAAACCCTGTAATAGCGCCCTCTCTATGCAAAAAGGCGCCTGTGCAACCATTGTTCGCACAGGCGCCTTGAGCAGGCATTTTATGCAGTTATACCTATCGAGTCGCAAGGGGGCCTTGCACAAGACGCCTTACTCGTCCAGCGCGGCGAAGGCCTGCTTCAGATCCCAAATGATATCCTCGGCGTTCTCGGTACCGATGGAAAGACGGATCGTGGAGGGCGTGATGTTCTGCTCGGCGAGCTCCTCGGCAGAGAGCTGGGAGTGCGTGGTGGTAGCCGGGTGCACGACGAGCGACTTGACGTCGGCCACGTTGGCGAGCAGCGAGAACACCTGCAGATGATCGATGAACTTCCAAGCTGCCTCCTGGCCACCCTTAATCTCAAAGGTAAAGATCGAGGCACCGCCGTTGGGGAAGTACTTCTGATAGAGCTCGTGATCGGGGTGCTCAGGCAGGCTCGGGTGGTTCACCTTGGCGACGCGGCTGTCGCCAGCCAGGAACTCAACGACCTTCTTGGTGTTCTCGACATGACGGTCAACGCGCAGCGACAGGGTCTCGGTGCCCTGGAGCAGGACCCAGGCGTTGAACGGGCTGATGCAGGCGCCCTCGTCGCGCAGCAGGATAGCGCGGACATAGGTTGCGAAGGCGGCGGGACCGGCGGCCTCGGCAAACGAAACACCGTGGTAGGAGGGGTTGGGCTCAGCGATCTGGGCGTACTTGCCACTCGCCTTCCAATCGAAGTTACCGCCGTCGACGATCACACCGCCCAGCGAGGTGCCGTGGCCGCCGATGAACTTGGTTGCGGAGTGGACGACGATGTTGGCACCATGCTCCAGCGGACGGAACAGATACGGGGTGCCGAAGGTGTTGTCGACGACAACCGGCAGACCGTGCTTCTTGGCGATCTCGGAGATGGCGTCGATGTTGGGGATGTCGGAGTTGGGGTTGCCGAGCGTCTCGAGATAGACGACCGTGGTGTTGTCCTTGATGGCGCCCTCGACCTCGTCCAGGTTGTGGGCATCGACGAAGGTGGTCTCGACGCCAAACTGGGAGAGCGTATGCTCCAGCAGGTTGTAGGAGCCACCGTAGATGGTCTTCTGAGCCACCACGTGGTCACCGGCCTGGGCAAGAGCCTGCAGGGTATAGGTGATGGCAGCAGCACCGGAGGCGACGGCGAGACCTGCCACGCCATCCTCGAGTGCGGCGATACGGTCCTCGAAGACGCCCTGGGTGGAGTTGGTCAGACGGCCGTAGATGTTACCAGCATCGGCAAGACCAAAGCGGTCGGCAGCGTGCTGGGAGTTGCGGAACACATAGCTCGTGGTCTGGTAGATAGGCACGGCGCGGGAGTCGGATGCGGGATCGGCGCTCTCCTGGCCAACGTGAAGCTGCAGGGTATCGAAACCAAAGGTGTGCTCGGGGTTGTTGATGAACTGGCTCATGATGATCTCCTTGATCGAACAAAAGTAAATAAATTAGAGAGAAGTAAGTCGCTGTCTCCTGATCACGCCGACGGGCGCAAACAGGAGCCCGGCATTCGTCTTGGTAAGCAATTCATATGCGGGCCTCCTTTCGCATCCCGGTTCCGTGGTCGGTTTAATTACCTACCGCCTTTGTGTGTTTTGAATAGTACGAGCATTGTTTCGCTCGGTCAATCACTTAAAAGCGCTAACCTGTTATCGGTTTTATAGATAGCAATCGAAAGGATGGCGTCGATGACCCTTCAGCAGCTTCGTTTTCTGATTGCCGTGGCAGAGTCCGGCTCAATCAACGCCGCAGCTCAGCGCCTCTATACCGCTCAGTCCAACATCTCAAACGCCGTCAAAAGCCTGGAACAGGAGCTCCATCTGGAGATCTTTACGCGCTCCAGCCGCGGCGTCACGCTCACTAACGACGGCACCGAGCTTTTGGGCTATGCGCGCCAGGTCGTAGAGCAGGCCGACATGCTCGAGGCGCGCTACGAGGACGGCGGCACCCCGCAAGCCCGCCTCGCCATTTCCGCCCAGCACTACGCCTTTTCGGTCGAGGCCTTTGTCAACGTGGTCGAACGCTGCCGCGACAGCAAGTTCGAGTTCATCATGCGCGAGACCACCACATCGCAGATCATCGATGACGTCCGCGCGTTTCGCAGCGACATCGGCATCCTCTATCTGGACGACTTTAACGCCCGCGTTCTGCAGAAGGCTTTTGCCGATGCGCGCGCGAGCTTCCATCCCCTATTCGACGCGACGGTCCACGTCTTCGTTAGCGAGCGCCACCCGCTTGCCCGCCGCCCGCAGCTGTCCCTTGCCGACCTCACACCCTATACGCGTTATAGCTTTGAGCAGGGAACCTCAAACTCCTTCTATTACGCCGAGGAACCATTTAGCTATATCCCTTGCGACCGCAACATACGAATCTCGGACCGCGGAACACTTACTAACTTACTTATCACGTCGAACGGCTACACCCTGTCGACCGGTGTCCTCTCCAATGAAATGCAATGGGGTATGGCATCGATCCCGTTAGCAGACGCCCCAACGATGCACGTAGGCTATATCATGCACGACGAGCGCAAGCCCTCTCCCCTCTTGCAGCAATACCTCGACGAGCTCAACCGCATCATCCATGCCAACTAACTGTCGGAAGACGGGGTAGAAATCGTAGAATGCTAGCCCCCGGCGGGCATGGCGCTACAATGGTCACTCACACGAAACGTACCCAACGAAAGGAAGCCCGTGAAGGTCATCATCTATACCGACGGCTCGGCCCGATCAAATCCGGGACGCGGCGGCTACGGCGCCGTGCTCAAATACACCAACCCCGCCGGCAAGACCTTCACCTCCGAGCTTTCGCGCGGCTACGCCAAGACCACCAACAACCGCATGGAGCTCATGGCGGTCATCGTGGCGCTCGAGGCACTTAACCGCCCCTGCGAGGTCGAGGTCCATTCCGATTCGCAGTACGTCGTCAACGCTTTTAACAAGCACTGGATCGACGGCTGGAAAAAGCGCGGATGGAAAACCGCCAACAAGCAGCCCGTCAAGAACCGCGACCTGTGGGAACGCCTACTCACCGCTAAAAGCAAGCACAAGGTTGAGTTCATCTGGGTTAAGGGCCACGCCGGTCACGAGCTCAACGAGCGCTGCGATGAGCTCGCCACCACGGCGGCCGACGGCAGTAACCTCGATATCGACACCGGCTTTAACGAGAGCGACCTGTAATAGCGTTTTCGCGCAGCTTTATATCCCCACGCGCTACACTCATCCTGTAGACCAAACAACGCAAGGGGGACGTATGCTGCGCATCGCGACCATCGGCACATCCATGATCACCGACGACTTTATCCAAGTCGTCAACGCCAACGACCAAGCCGCGTTTGTGGGCACGCTTTCACGCGACGCCAATCGCGGTACCGCCTTTACCGTCGAGCACGGTGGCGAGCGAAACTTTACGTCACTCGATGAGCTTGCGGCAGCCGCCGACGTCGACGCCGTCTATATCGGCAGTCCTAACGCACTTCACTACGAGCAGGCCCTTGCCTGCATCGCCGGTGGCAAGCACGTCATCGTCGAGAAGCCCTTCTGCGCCACCGAAGCGCAGGCGCTGGAAGTCTTCCGCGCTGCCGAGGCAGCAGGTGTCGTGGCCCTCGAGGCCATGCGTCCCCTCCACGATCCCGCCTTCCACGCCATTGAGGACGCTCTGGGCGAAATTGCGCCCATCCGCCGCGCCTCATTGCGCTTTGGCAAATATTCCTCGCGCTACAACGAGATTCTCGCGGGACGCGCCACCAATATCTTCGACTGCAATATGGCATCGGGTTCCCTCATGGACATTGGTGTCTACACCGTCGAGCCCATGGTCGAGATTTTCGGCATGCCCTCCGGTCTCACCAGCATGACCACGCTGCTCGACCCCTCAACGCAAGAGCTCACCCATGGCCCCATCGACGGCTGCGGCTCCATTCTCGCCAGTTATGGCGGAGGCCGCATCTCCGTCGAGCTTGCGCACTCCAAAATTACGGATGACCTGCTGCCCTCGCAGATCGAAGGCGAGCGTGGCACTATCCAGATCGACCATCTGTCCACGCCCCGCAACGTCCGCATCGACTATCGCGGCGACGTCGTACGCGGCTCGGCGACCGAGGCACCGCGCGAACAGGGAGACAACGGCCGCGTGCTCGACCTGCCCAAATCGAGCAACACTATGGAATACGAACTCACAGACTTTATCACCGCCATCGGCGGCATCGATAACGTTAAGGAAGAGATTTGGGAGACCCCGGCGGGACGCCACGAGCTTGGCCACTACCGCGATGTCACACTCGTCTCACTGCGCATCATGGATGCCGTGCGCCAGCAGGCCGGCATAACCTTCCCGGCCGACGCAGGCAAGCAGGTATAGCGATGGGCCTCTTCGATACGTTCTTCTCCAGCGTCACCGGCGGCAGTCGAGAGCCTCAAAAACCATCAAACGTCGAGCTCGAGCTGCGCCGCAGGCTTACTGTGCTCGCAAGCGACGAGGCCACTCAAGACACTCCCCTGCGCTATTTCCTGCGCTGGGCGGGGCAAGTCCAGGGCGTTGGCTTTCGCTTTACCAACACCAACCTCGCGCAGGCACGCGCGCTCACCGGCTGGGTGCGTAACATGGAAGACGGCTCAGTCGAGATGGAGATACAGGGGGCTCCGGCAAATATCCTATCTCATCTCGAGGCGCTTCATGCCTCCTACGAGCGTATGGGAACGCGTTTTCGCCTCGTAGACGCCCAGGCCCGAGCCCCACTTGCCAATGAAGACGGTTTCACGCCTCGTTATTAGTATTGTGTGCTAAATACGGTATCATTTACCTACGACCGTTGATAGAAAAGAGGCGAGGCGCATGGCGGTGCAAAGAAGGAATACCAGGCAGCGAAAGCTGGTTCTTGACGCCGTGCGCCAAAGCTATAACCATCCCACCGCCGACGAAATCTACAACGTCGTGCGCGCGCAGGATGACAAAATCAGCCGCGGCACGGTCTACCGCAACCTCAATCTCTTGGCCGACGCCGGCGAGATTCTCTCCATCAAGACGCCGGGCGGCAGCCGCTTCGATCGCACGATCGAGCCGCATGCGCATATCATCTGCACCTCGTGCAGCTGCGTCATCGACGTACCGCTCCCCTTCGATGCCCAGCTCGACGCCAAGGCATCCGAGCAAATCGGCTGGCACGTCACGTCGCACTACACCATCTTCGAGGGTCTCTGCCCCGACTGTCGGTAGATGTTCGGGACATGCCTTAAAATCCACCTTTCTGCACTCTGTAGCAAAAAGAGATTCCTAGGCATGCCACATATATCTACTCGGCGAGCAGGCAGCGCAGTTCTTCTTCGACCGTGCGCACGTAGCGGACGCGGTCGTTGATGCCACACATAGAGGGATTGCAGCTCTCCATTAGATAAGGATGGCCCACTACGTTGAGCATGTCGCGGTCGTTTTCGTTATCGCCAAACGCCATCATCTCGTCGGGCGAAATTCCCAGGGCACGACCGTAATCGGCAAGCGCGGAACCCTTGCCCGAACCAAAGCCGATAAAGTCCGTCCACTCGGTTCCCGACGTCATCACGTCGACACGGTCGCTAAAGAGGCACTCAAAATACTCCAGGGCCGCCGGCTGATCCACCTCGGGCGTCTGGAAGGCAATCTTAATGACGTCCTCGTCGATGTCCTCGGGACGGTCGACCACCGCCACATCGCAGTAGACCTCATAGCGCAAATGGTCGACGAACGCATCGTTGCCGCTCATGGTGTAGAGGTGTCCCTCACACGAAAGGGTCACGTCGGCATGGGGATACGCAACCACGGCATTCGCGATATCCATAGCAAGGCTACGCTCCATGGAACGCTTGACAACGGCACGCCCCTCGCTCATCACTAGGGCTCCGTTTTCGCATACATAGGCGAGCTCATCGGCCACCGGGGCAAACAGGTAGCGCAAGCTCGCATATTGACGACCGCTCGCCGGCATAAACACGATGCCGCGACGATGCAGTTCATCGATGAGCTCAAAGGCCTCGGAACGCGGCTCGTGCTCCCCCGGATGCAGCAACGTGCCGTCCAAATCGCATGCAATCAGCTTGATTCCCTCAAGACCCATATGCTTTCCCCCAAAGCACCTCATCAACAGTAAGACGGACTTTGAATAGCTGCCTCTCAAAGTCCGTCTTACTCATACGCACGTTAACCGCGCGCCTTTTTTACGATCGCAAAGTCTGGAGCCATACTCACAACGGCATCCGCCGCGCTCGATGCAAAGCGTCGGTCCGCATCGAGTTCACGGGTAACCACCGAGAGCCGAACACCCTCGACACCCCGGAGCATGCGGCCCAAAACAGGCTGCACCGGCGTATACATGCGCACGGTATGCTCGTCCGAGTCGCCCCGGAAGAGCGGCGCATGCATGTTGCCGATCTCCCAGCACGCATGCGCGAGCGCAATCGGGTCCATGCGGTCAACTTCGACCAAATAAACCTCGGCGCTGCGCAGGCGCACGACAACCGCCATGGGCACTATGCCCGAACGGTCGATGACAAGCACATCGCCATCGGCAAGGCGATCGCCATCGGCAGCGCCCAGCCGAATATCGACCGTACGCCCCAGCTCCGTCACGCCCACAAATGTGCGGGCATCGGCCTGGTCCCAATCGAGTAGTAGCTCATCGACCCCAAAGACACCGCCCAGCTCCCGGCGAAGCAAAAGCTCATAGGACGGGTCGTTGAGATTTCCGAGACACGCTGTCGAAACCAGATTCACAGGCATAGCCTAGTCCTCGACCTCAACGAGCTCGATATCAAAGTTGAGGTCCTTGCCGGCCAGCTCGTGGTTGGCGTCGAGCGTCACGGCCTCAGGCGTTACGTCGATGACCACGGCGGGGACGGGCATGCCGCTCGGCGTGGACAGGAAAAGCTTCATGCCCTTCTCGATCTGCTCGATGTTGGGAACCTGTTCGGCCGGGAAGGTAATAACCATCTCGGGGTTGTGCTCGCCGTAGGCATCGGCAGCAGGAATGTGCACGGTCTTCTTCTCGCCCACCTGCATGTCGACAACAGCGGCGTCGAAGCCCTTGATCATCTGACCGGCGCCGCAGGTGAACTCCAGCGGCTCGCCGCGATCGTAGGAGCTATCGAACTGCGTGCCGTCGTCGAGCGTGCCGCGATAATGAGTCTTGACCTTCTTGCCCTGGTTGGACATGGAAACCTCCGTGATAAGGGCGGCGCACAACGTGGGCCGCCATGAACATATGGCGCTAACTATACCCTAGTCATACAATTCAAAGACAGTTTGCAAAGAAACGCTGCAACCGGAGGAACCATGGCATATCCCGTATTTGACCTACACTGCGACACCGCCGACCGCATCGGCTGGGCCACGCTCGATCTCGACCTGCGCTTTACCGCCGGCACCGACGGCTATTTCCCCGGCGACGAGACGCATCCGCAAGATTTCGACCTCATCGAGGGTAACGCCTGCGCCATCTCGCTCGCAAAGATCGGCAACACGCCGTGGGCACAGTGCTTCGCCACGTTTGTCCCCGACGAGATTCCCACCGCCCACGCCGCGCGCTTCCAGGCGCAAATCATGGCGCATATGAGCGGCCAGGCAATGCTCAACCACGACCGCATGGTCAACGTACGCAGCGCCGCAGACATTCGCCCCGCGCTCAAGGACGGCAAGGTCGCTTGCATCCACACCATCGAAAACGCCACGTTCTTTGCCGAGGACCCCGCGCTGATCGAGGTACTCAAGAGCCTGGGCGTACTCATGTCATCACTCAGCTGGAACGCGCAGGGACCGCTCGCGAGCGGGCACGATACCCACGCCGGCCTCACCGCCGCCGGCATCGAGGCACTTACGCAGATGGAGCACGCCGGCATGGTACTCGACGTCTCCCACCTCAACGATGAGTGCTTTGACGAGGTTGTCGCCCACGCCACGCGCCCCTTCGTCGCCAGCCACTCCAACTCCCGTGCGGTTTGCGGCGTCAAACGCAACCTTACCGACGACCAGTTCCGCACCATTCGCGACATGGGTGGCATCGTCGGCCTCAACTACTGCAGCGAGTTCCTATCCAACGACGTAACCGACAAGACCGCCGCAGACGTCACCTTCGACCAGCTGGCGGCACATATCGAGCACTGGCTCGACCTGGGCGGCGAGGACGTCATCGCGCTCGGCGGCGACTGGGACGGCGCCACGGTGCCTGCTTTCCTCTCCGATGCCAGCAAGATGCCCGAGTTCCAGAACATGCTTTCCAAGCATTTTGGCAAGACCGTGATGCAGAAGCTCTGCAGCGACAACGCGCTTGCCTTCTTTGAGCGTTATTAATTTCACATCCCTTGAGCGGGCCAGCATGCCGAACGGTCGACATGCCGGCCCGTCCCCAATCTGAAGGACCGCTTTTGACGCAGCAGTTTACGATTTCTGTATCCCGACCGGATGGGACGCCCATCTCCGTCGTCGTTACCAAAAAACGCGTCAAAAACTTCAACCTACGCGTCACATCAAGCGGTGAGGCCCACGCCAGCGCACCGCTCGGCGCCAGCCGCGAGCGCATCGAGGCATTTGTGAAGCGCAACAGCGCCTGGATTGTCAGCCGACTTGCCCAGCGCGAGCAACGTCAGGCGGCGGCGCGAGAGCCACTCAGTCCCTCGTCCATCATTGCACTTTGGGGCAAGCCCATCACGGTACAGGATGCGCTCGATCACAACTTTGCATCACCCGCACCGCGACCCAAGCAGGCTACCTTCGCAAGTTTTATGGGTACCGACGAAACGGACGAAGGCCCACAGGCCAAGCGGCGCGCAATCCTCGACGGCCTAACGTCCGACGAGCTCCAAGCCCACATCAGCCAGCTTTATACGACCGAGGTCACCGCAGCGCTACGCGACATCGTGCACGCGTACGAAATCGCAATGGGCGTCACCGTGGCCCGCGTTTCCGTGCGCAGCATGAAAACGCGTTGGGGCTCATGCACGCCCAAGACCGGAGCCATTCGCATCGCACGCGAGCTCGCCGCCTATCCCATCGAGTGTCTCGACATGGTTGTCGCCCACGAGCTCGTCCACTTGCTCGAGCCAAGCCACAATCAGCGGTTTCACGCCCTGCTCGACACGTACTGCCCCAACAATAGAGCTCTGTCGCAGCGGCTCAAGCAGCCACCCATAGAGACGTATTAGAACCGGTTAGCGCACGCGCTCGATCTCGACACCGCAACTTGCCAGGGGCAGGCCAACAGGAGCCCACGGCTTATCGAGCTTTATGCGCACACCAAGCAGCGAGGGATAGCGGCGCAGCAGCATCTGGGCTGTCCCCTCGGCTGCCGCCTCGATGAGTTTAAACGTATGCTCGCGCAGATAGCCATCAACATCGTGGCACACCGAGCCATAGTCAATCGAGGCGTCCAGGTTATCGTGCTCCCCCGCCGCGCGCAGGTCGGCATAGAGCACCAGAGAAACGATGAACTTCTGACCCAGCGCGTTCTCCTCGGGATACACGCCATGGTTGGCAAAAACCTCAAGGCCGTCAATGACAATACGATCGGCATGGCGCAAATCGTCATAGCTCACGTGAGGCACCGCCGTCGCAGTAGAAATTTCACCCCTACCACGACGGGCGAGCTCAGCACCCTCAGTCTTGGTTGCATTCTCGGGCAGTTTCTTGTTACTCATCGCGATCGTCTCCTTCGTTTAGAACCCCGACCGCGCAAACTAACTACACGCGAATCGACAGGTTCTTTTTATCATCGCTCCAGTTGCAAGCATTGCGCGCGGGACATGCAAAGCAGGCGCGCGACGCTTTGTCGGCTGCATAGAGCAGACGCTCAAGCGGTTGGCTGTTCACGCGCAGCTTTCGATGGCCCAGAATGGCCGTCTTAATTGCTGCGGCATCGGCCGGCTCAAACGCCACGCCATCGGGCATGCCGGCGAGTATTGCATCAGCGACGCGCTCGCTTGCAACATCATGGGATATACCCGATTCATACTGTTCATCTTTGCCGATATCGTGAAGAAGTGCCGTAGCGTAGATGACCTCGCGGTCAAATTCGAGCTCTTCCTCGAGATTCTTGATCCACATAATGCGAGCGACATCGAGCAGATGGTCAATACCGTGGCGGCAGAAGATGCGACCCGATTCCAACTGTGCAATGTTGCCCAGGTGCCGCCGGAACAGCCCGTTGGCACAAATGTAATCAATGCGAGGCATGGCACCAAAGGGGGCCAGGCCCGAAGCCATAAAGCCGCGACGCGACGTGCCCTCATCGGTCTTCGATGTAAAGTCGTTGACGACTCTCATGGTTAGCGGCCCAGCATCCTAAAGAATCGCTCCTCGAGCGCCGGATCGGTCTCAAAGACGCCGCGGCGAGCGAGCGTCACGGTCTTGGTGCCGGGCTTTTGCACGCCGCGCATAGTCATGCACATATGCTCAGCTTCCATGAACACAATCGCTCCCTGGGGAGCGAGATAATCCATGAGGGCGTCGGCAACCTGCGCACACAGCTGCTCCTGCAGCTGCAGACGACGGGCGTAGACCTCAACCGTGCGGGCGAGCTTGGAAAGCCCAGCCACCCGACCGTTAGGGATATAACCAATGGCGGCCTTGCCATAAAACGGCAGCAGATGATGTTCACACAGCGAGTAGAACGTGATGTCGCGCTCGATAACTAAATCGTTCGAAGCGACGGCAAAGGTTTTGGACAGGTGTTCCTCGGCACTCTGGTCCATACCGCCGGCGATCTCACCATACATACGGGCAACGCGCGCCGGGGTCTCCAGCAGGCCCTCACGAGTTGGGTCCTCGCCTATGCCCTCAAGCAACAGCTTAATGGCGGCCTCGACTTTTTCCTGATCGACCATCTGGGCCTCACTTTTCCGATTTTGCGTTCGCGCTATGGTACCACGCCCTCCGGCATCGACCACAAGCTACATAGTATGGGTCGAATAGACCGGATCATCACGCCAAAGTTCAACCGCATCACAAAGCGCAACGCCCTCGCGCTCAGCACGGGCGCGCGTAGCGTTCATATCAATCACGCGCTGATTGCTCGAGCCCCTAAAGCGCAGCGTGATATCGTACAGGTCCTGAACAAACGGGCCGTCCACCAACATATCAAGACAGGTAAGGATGCGGTCCGTCACCTCGGTATGATGACGACCGCCCGGCATAAGCTCCTCGAGCACATCGCCGGTAAAGCACCAAATAGTCTTTCCCGACCCCGATGGATAGGCCGCGCGAACACGCTCGACAAAATCAACGAGTCCCGCCTGGTTCTCAGGTTCCATGGGCTCGCCGCCCAAAATTGTCAGACCGTCGTTAAAGGGATGGTCGAGACTCTCGATAATTTTGTCCTCGACGGCGCGATCGAACGGCTCGCCCGCAGCAAAGTCCCACGCGACAGAGTTAAAGCAATTCTTGCACCCACGACGGCACCCACTCACAAACAGAGAAGTACGAACGCCTTCACCATCAGCAATATCGAAATACTTAATGTTCGCGTAGTTCATAAGTAACTCTCCCGGGAGGCCGGGACATATCTTCCCGTCCTCAAACATTCTCGGCCTTCGGCCTGCGAAACTGCGGGCGGGACGATATGTCCCGGCCTCATGCAAAGGGTAACTCAATGAACGAAGCGAACATCGAGCATAGGGTTCGAGGTCCAATAAATACTCAGCTGCAGCTCAACCGCCATCGCAAGTAAATCGCAGCTGCAGCTCAAATTATTTCCGCTAAGAACTTCGAGGAGTGAGCAGACCGCATGCCGCATCTCAGCTACATCAACTTGGCTGCCCGTAGCGAGGCCCCGGACCTTTGCTCGATATGAGTTCCGCACGAACAGGAGGCGCCAGTGGCGCCTCCGTCGTGAGCCAGGACTGTCCGAAATAGCGAGTAAAGGTCCGGGGCCTCGCTACGGGGCAGCCTGGGATGGTTATTAGAGATGCAGCACGCGGTCGCGGATCTCCTCGGTTCGACCCTGGTTCCAGAACTGGGTACCGATGTAGCCGCACGTACGACGAGCGACATTCATCTTCTCCTGGTCGCGGTTGCCGCAGTTGGGGCACTCCCACACCAGCTTGCCATCGTCCTCGACAATCTTGATCTCACCGTCGTAGCCGCACACCTGGCAGTAGTCGCTCTTGGTGTTGAGCTCGGCGTACATGATGTTGTCGTAGATGTACTGCATCACGCGAATGACAGCCTTGAGGTTGTCCTGCATGTTGGGAACCTCGACGTAGGAGATGGCACCGCCCGGCGAAAGCTGCTGGAACATGCCCTCAAACTTAAGCTTATCGAAGGCGTCGATCTCCTCGGACACATGGACGTGATAGCTGTTGGTAATGTAGCCCTTGTCCGTCACGCCCGGGATAATGCCAAAACGGCGCTGCAGGCACTTGGCAAACTTGTAGGTCGTCGACTCAAGCGGGGTGCCGTACAGCGAGAAGTCGATATCGCTTTCGGCCTTCCACTCGGCGCACTTGTCGTTCATGTGCTGCATGACGGCCATGGCAAACGGCGTGCCCTCCTTCTCGGTGTGGCTGTGACCCGTCATGTACTTAACGCACTCATACAGGCCGGCATAGCCCAGGCTGATCGTAGAGTATCCGCCCACGAGCAGCTTGTCGATCGTCTCGCCCTTCTTCAGACGCGCCAGGGCGCCGTATTGCCAAAGAATCGGCGCGGCGTCAGAAAGTGTACCCATCAGGCGCTCATGACGGCACAGCAGGGCACGGTGACACAGCTCAAGGCGCTCATCGAAGATCTTCCAGAACTTGTCCATATCCTGGTGCGAGCTCAGTGCGACATCAGGCAGGTTGATGGTCACAACGCCCTGGTTAAAGCGACCATAGTACTTGGGCTTGTTCGGGTCGTAGTTCAGCGCGTTGGCAACGTTGTTAAAACCGTTGCCCGAACGGTCGGGCGTCAGGAAACTGCGGCAACCCATGCAGGTGTAGCAATCGCCGTTGCCGGCGGTCTCGCCCTTAGACAGCTTGAGCTCGCGCATCTTCTTCTCGGAGATGTAATCGGGCACCATGCGCTTGGCGGTGCACTTGGCAGCCAGCTGGGTCAGGTAGAAGTACGGGGAATCCTCGTGAACGTTATCGTCCTCGAGTACATAGATAAGCTTGGGGAATGCCGGGGTAATCCACACGCCGGCCTCGTTCTTAACGCCCTCGTAGCGCTGGCGAAGCGTCTCCTCCACGATCATGGCAAGGTCGTGCTTCTCCTGAGGCGTACGGGCCTCGTTAAGATACATAAAGACCGTCACGAACGGCGCCTGGCCATTGGTGGTCATAAGGGTCACGACCTGATACTGAATCGTCTGGACGCCGCGACGGATCTCGTCACGCAGGCGATCCTCAACGACCTCGCGAACCTTTTCGGGAGATGCGGAAACGCCGAGCTCCTCGAGCTCGCGGGCGACCTCGCCACGAATCTTTTGACGGCTCACCTCAACAAAGGGGGCAAGATGGGTCAGCGAGATGGACTGGCCGCCGTACTGGGAGGAAGCAACCTGGGCGATAATCTGCGTCGCAATATTGCAGGCGGTCGAGAAGCTGTGCGGCTTCTCAATCAGCGTGCCCGAAATAACAGTGCCGTTCTGGAGCATGTCCTCCAGGTTCACCAGATCGCAGTTGTGCATATGCTGGGCAAAGTAATCCGAATCGTGGAAATGGATCAGACCCTCATTATGGGCATCCACGATCTCCTGAGGCAGCAGCACGCGCTGGGTCAGGTCCTTGGAAATCTCGCCAGCCATATAGTCGCGCTGAACGGAGTTGACGGTCGGGTTCTTGTTGGAGTTCTCCTGCTTGACCTCTTCGTTATTGCACTCGATCAGCGACAGGATCTTGTCATCGGTCGTGTTCTTCTGGCGCTTCAGGCTCTGAACATAGCGATAGATGATGTAGTGGCGGGCAACCTCGTAGCAGTCGAGACGCATGATCTCGTCCTCGACCAAATCCTGGATCTCCTCGACCGAAACGGTGTGGCCCGCGTTCTCGCATGCCTCGGCGACGTTTTGCGCCGCATAAACCACCTGGCGGTCGGTTAGACGAGAACTCTCCTCGACCTCCAAGTTAGCGGCGCGGATGGCATTGACAATCTTATCGATGTCAAAGACAACCTCGGTGCCGCTGCGCTTGATGATCTTCATCCTCTTGCCTCTTTCGCGTCGTAGCCTCATTGCGCTTCAGAGCCAAACGATGCCCGGCAGGGCTTGCCCCTGTCTTGCGGCGCCGTCGCGCAATCTGTGTTCTCGATAAACCATAAGCCTCTATGCGGACATTCCCAGGAGCCGATCAAGCGGCTCAAGGACACGTTCAAAAGGGGCAATTAAGGTCTTCGTTCTCTGTCCGCCATCTATCATACGACAAAGATGCATCTATATCCTGTATTCTTTTTTTAGGTCAAACACAACATATAGTGTTTCAGCAGGTCAAAGCAATTAGTCATTTTGCAGACGCATTATAAATGAGGGGTATTTGACAAGTCGGTAAAACGTTACCAACACGGCTACCTGCATGGCAGCTATAAAACCCCCTTAGTCAAGCCACTGACAAATCCTACTAAAACCAAGCCACTCACGCCAAAAGAATCCAAAAGATTATGCTTGACCAACATGTTGCGGTCGAATGCCGGCGGACGGAGCGACGGGACTGCAAACGCTCGGAAGACTGTAGCCCCGGCACCCCGTCCGCCGGCATTCGATAGGCGAGGAGCTATTACTTCTCTTCGCGAGCTATCAAGCCATTGATAGAAAGAGGGCCGCCGGCATATGTCGGCGGCCCCGATAAAACATGATGGGCGGCAAAGCAACTACTCGAGCGGTTACTCCGCCTCGCCGTTGGCCGCCATCTTCTCGGCTTCGGCAAGCTGGGCCGGAGTGAGCTTGCGATACTTAATGGCGCCAAAGACGACACAAGCCGCACAGACAATCATGCCGGCGATGAACTTCTGGTCAATCGTTGCACCAAACGGCGACGTCACGGCCTCAAACACAATGGGAGACAGTGCCATGCCAAAGTTGATGCCCGCCATGCCAATGGCGAGGTTAAACGCACGTCCCTCGGGAGCAGAGTTGCCGGCGGCAAAATTGCCCTCCAGCGGCACGTAGGTCTCCTTGCCCAGCGCAACGACAAAGCCCGCAACGCACAGCACCATAAAGGCGGGCGCAACCAGCGTCAGGCCCAGGCCAACGAGCGTCACGCCCCACGCGATCGGCATCGACAGGTTCTTGAACTTGGCAAACAGCGGGCCCACCAAAAGGCCAGCCGCAATGCCGGCGACCGTCATGACGGTCGAAGCGAGGCCAGCCTCAACAGTGCCGCCAAAGCCGCGACCCACGACAAGCAGCGAGACATTGGAGCTAAAGAGCTGGAACGTGAGTACGAACACAAAGCTCATGACCGTGATAATTGCGACCTCTTTGGGCATGTTGGCAAACACGTTGACCTTACGCTTGGGCTCAAGATGACCCTCGGGCAGGCAGACGGCCTCAATGACGATAAACACGATCATGATGAAGTACGCCGCATAGCTGTGGAACCACTCGGCAGAACCCAAGATGCCGGAAACCATCGTCCAGATAATGCCACCCAGTGCAACAAAGGTTGAGTAGATGCCCATGACAAACGAACGCTGCTTGCCACCGAAATAGTCGGCGATCAGAGCGTCGGTCGAGTTCTGCACGGCGCCAAGGCCAAGACCCATCACGGCAGAGGCCGCAAGAACCTGGGCAAGCGAATCGTGGAACACCAGCACCGAGGCGCCGGCGAGCATCACGATAACGTGGCCGACAAGCGTCGTCTTCTTCTTGGATACACGCGAGGCGAGCTGGGAAGACACGAGCATGGCGGACACAGCCATCATGAGCGGAATGATGCCGATGATCATCTGGACGGCAGCGATGTTCTCGTTGGGAAACGCCGCTGCAACAGAGGCCACGATGGGGACGGGCACCAACATGCCCATAATGCACATGGCGGCAGCATAAATGCCCACCAGGTACTTGATCTTGGTTTTATCCATGATCCATCCTTACACTTAGAAAAAAGGGTCGGAGCGGCCGGACGTCACCATCGGCCGCCCCAAACACAGCACTATCAGTCGTTGAAACCAGTGAACACGGGCTCTCCGCTGTACACGAGCGCTTCCTCGACACCATCGAGCACGCGGCAGGCGCCAGACGCCATCGCCTCGAGCTCAAACTCGCCGGGATAAGCCGACACGGGGGCGATCCAAGAGCAGCATTCCTCAATCGAGGCAACGAGCTCCTTGCTGTGGACCATGCCGCCTCCGAGCAAGATACCGTCGACATCGCCCTTCAGCACACATGCCATCTCGCCAATCCACTTGCAGATTTGGTAGACCATTGCATCCCAGGCGCGAGCTGCGGCCTTATCTCCCGCTGCAGCGCGTTCGCACACCTCGATGGCATCGGAGGTACCCAAAAGGTCAACGAAGCCGCCCGTCTTCATGCAATGGGCACGGGCGACATCAAGACCGTGCTCCGCGGTGTACTTTGCGACCTCGATCGCGGGAACCGATCCGCAGCGCGTCGGTGCCATGGGGCCCTCGCCGCCGACGATGTCGTTGCCGTCCACCATCTTGCCCTTAAGATGAGCCGAGATAGAGATGCCGCCGCCGATATGGCAAACGATGAAGTTGCACTCATCATAGGGGCGACCGAGCTTTGCCGCATGGCGGATGGCGGTCTCTTTGAGATTAAGGGCGTGCAGGTGCACGTTTCGATACACGCCCTTAATGCCCGTCATACGTGCGAGGTCGCACAGCTCGTCGGTATCGGGAGGATTCACCACAAAAGAGGGCTTTCCCGTCTTTAAGGCGAACTCATGGGCAATCTGGGGACCCAGCTGCGCCGGGTGCCGAACGCCATTCGCACCGATGCGGGCATGCTCGAGCATAACCTCGTTGATGGCATAGGTGCCGCCGGGCAGCGAAAGCAGACCACCGCCGCGGCCAACAAACGCATCGAAGTCATCGAGCGAAAGCCCTGCTTCGTCGAGCGCCGTTAGAATCAGATCGCAGCGATACGGCATCTGAGCCGAAACCCCGTCGAATTGGGCAAGGTCCTTCGCATCGTGCGCAACGTTCTTACTGAGCTTGCACTCATCACCCTCAAAAACGCCCACCTTCGTGGAAGTGGAACCAGGGTTGATTACCAGGACGCGCCAGGGAGTCTTTTTATCGGACATACCTTAAGCCTCCTTAAGCGCCTGGGCGCGCACGCAGCTCATCACCACGTTGCCGACAATCTCGTCGACGGGCGCAGAACGTGAGCAATCGCACACGATCTTCTTGAAGCCCTGAAGCATGGGGCCGTAAGCATTGGCGCCGGTCAGATTCTGGATGATCTTGACGCCGATATTGCCCACGTTGATATCGGGCCAGATGACCACGTTAGCTTGGCCTGCAACAGCGGATTCGCGATGAACTTTCTTGGCCGCAACCTTGGGGTTAATCGCCGAATCAAACTGGAACTCGCCGTCGATGGCAAGGTCGGGACGGCGATTGTTGGCAATCTCGCGAGCACGACGTACCTTGTCGACGAGTTCGTTATCCATCGAACCGTCAGTCGAATGCGAAAGCAGCGCGCAACGGATATCCCATCCGGTCAGCGAGCGTACCGTTTCGCTCGACGAAATCGCGATCGAGGCAAGCTCCTCGCTCGTGGGGTCAACGCACACGGCAGAATCGCCAAAAGCCAAAAGGCCACCTTCGCCGCCATTCCAGTTGGGGATGTCGGCGATACCGCACGAGCTCACGGTGTCCACCCCGTCGGCAAGGCCGACGATGGTCTGACCAGCCAGGATAATATCGCCCGTAGCGTTATCGATGCCTGCGAACATAACGTCGACATCGCCGAGCACCTGCAAAATCAGGGCGCGCTCAAGCGGACGCGTCATACGGCGCGCAGCGCCCTTGGGCTTAAACTTGCAATCCGGATGAGAAAGGTAGCGCTCGCAGCAAGCAGCGTTCGCCTCTTCGTCGGTCACATCGACAATCTCGATGCCGTCAAGGGAGATGCCGCGCTCATCGGCAAGCTCCTTGAGCTTACCGCCATCGCCGACCAGCACACATTCGGCAAGATGCTCGGCGGCGATCTTTGCGACCGCCTGCATCATGGTCTCGTTTTCGCCCTCGGGAAAAGCAACGCGCATAGGCTTGGCGGCAGCCTGCTCGCGCAGGGTCTGCATCAGGTCCATGGCAGTTACTCCATCTCTTCGGCAGTGCGCTCGATAAGCTCGCCGATGGTCTTCATGACCATGACCTCGCGAACGGGGACCTCGGCATCGAGCTCGTTCTCGATCATGGAGGTCAGAGCGATCATCTTCATCGAGCCCTTGCCCAGGGTCTCAAACGTCGTCTCGGGGGTCACATCGCCGTCATAGTTGTAGGCGGACTTGGCAAAATCGCAGATCTGCTGAGTGAGTTCTTCGTTCATGATGGTGCCTTTCAATCGAAAAAGAGGGGCGACCACGGCGGGCTGGAGACATGGGTCCCGCCGTGGCCTAAGAGAGGAATCGAATTGTTGCAAGGGTGAAAACCTAATCGTCAAGCTCGAACGTAAGCTCTTTATAGCCCGGACGGTCGATAACCTTGGCATGGACGCCAACGGTCTCGCCCGCCATGAGCTTGGCGCGAATCTCGGGGGCCTTCTTCTTGGTAATGCCGTAGATGACGTAGGTGTACTGAGAACCCTCGTCGATATCGACGGCGCCGTAGGCGTACTTGCCATACTCCTTGAGGTAAGGCTTGTCGTTCTGTGGACCAGGCAAGGTAAAATCGATCAGATGCCCGTGACCAGAAACCTGGACCCAATCGGTCTTGTGATAGCCGCAGGCATTGCAGGCAAGGTGGGGCGGAAACTCGACGGCTCCGCACTCGGGGCACTGGCGCGCCCAATAGATGCCCTCTTCAAGACCCGTGTAGAACTTCTTGACCACGGGCTCCATATCTTTGAGTTGCATGAGAATACTCCTTATGGGAAATCGAAAACCGCGGTCGCTTAGGCGACGGTACGAAGGATCTGGCAGCGCACGTTCTGAGAACCGCCAAAACCGCGCAGGAAAGCCGTTTCGGGAACCTTCTTCATCTGGGTGGCACCGGCGACGCCGCGCATTTGCTTAACGGCCTCGACGATATCGGCGATGCCCGATGCGCCATGTGCGTGGCCAAAGTTGCAGCGGCCACCGTGCGGGTTGATGGGCTTATCGCCGTCAAAAGCGGTGCGGCCATCGATCGCATACTTCCAAGCCTCGCCGCGCGGAATATAGCCGCACTCCTCAGCCGAGACGATCTCGGAAGCCAGGAAAAAGTCATTGCACATGAACAGGTCAATCTCGTCGGGGCTCACGCCGGTAAGGTCATAGACCTGCTTGGCGGCAAGCTCGGTAGCCCAGTGCTCGTTGTGGAGCAGACCGGCCTCGACAGCAGAGGCGCCCGTACCCAGAACCTCAATAGGCGCATACGGCACGCCCATGGCCTTTGCCTTCTCCGTGGGCATTACGACAACAGCGGCGGCACCGTCGCACTTCTTCTCAAAGCCGGTTACGCGCAGGTACTGCGTAACGCGCGGGTTGTACATGCTCTTGAGATACTCGTCGGCGGTATCGAACCCGGCTGCCTTCGCGTCCTCCTCGACCGTGGTCTCATACCAGGCAAGGGGATTCAGGACGGCACCGCGGCGAAGGCTCTTGGTAAGGCCGTTCAGGGCATCATCGATCTGATCGGCGGTAAGGTCGTACTGCATCGAATACTCGTTGATCCAGTTGTCGAACGACACGCCAAAGGCGCCATCGAGCGGGCGACCATAAGCGCGGTCATAGATCTTATCGAGCGAGGGAATCATAACGTCGAGCGTAAAGTCCTGACGAATATGGGAGGGCATATGCTCAACGGGAAGCGTCGAAGCCAAATCGCAGGCACCCGTAAGGACAACATCGTAGGCACCGGAGGCGACTGCCATCACGGCCTGCTCAAGGGCGACGTAGCCCGTGCAGCAAGCCTCGGAATGATGGACGGAGCCCTTGGCACGAACGCCAAACCAATCGGCAACCTGCATGTTGGGGGTAATGCAATCGCCAACGAGATACGGATTGGCGCTGCCGTGATAGAAAAAGTCGATATCGCGGGGCTCAAGACCGGCATCGGCAATTGCCTCGAGAGCCGCATAGCCAAACGCCTCGCCCTCGCCAATACCCTGGGTCTCGGGATGCTCCTCAAAATCCTTGAACGGGGTGCAGCCTACGCCTACAATCGAGACGCTGCGCATGTTCTTTCCGAGCGTAACCACTGAATATCACATCCTAATCATGTGAAGGTGTACGGAATGATGGCGCAGTCCAGCCGCGAGCGAAGGTGAGAGAGCGCTCGCGGCTTTTCTGTGCCGTCACACGTTGAACTACTGCAGTGGTTCTTTTGAACGTAGCTTTAGTTTACGAGGGGTTAAACGAGACGCGTGAGACAAAAAGCCCCGATGTGTCCCATCATATGGGACACATCGGGGCTAGGCGTTCCAAATAGCAGATAAATGGCCATACTTAAATCGATTCATAGGGCCGGATTGCTCTGAATCCGCAACCCATGCAACCGTTCATCCCTAAAAATCAGCCGTTCACCCGAGCGGCTTTTCAAAATCGGGAATACGTGGGTGCCAATGGCGCGAGGCGTCGTCGACAAAGAGCGGTGCGTAGAACATGCGATTGAGGGCAGCGGCAACGGTGCGCGCCTCAAGGTCGGGCCGGGCCTCGAGCCAATACTGAATGAGGTTATGGTGACCCGCAAGCGCAAAGGCTAGATACAGGTCGAGGTCCGTTTCATCGGAAAATGTCGAGCGAAGCCGATTGCGAAAATAGTCATGCATAAAGATCGTCGCCTTGTGAGCAAACACCGGATCGCCGTTATCGCTATTAAGCGCCAAAACTTTCGAGCGATTAGCCTGGAGAATCTCCATGCGCTTGATCATCGTGGGCGTAGGGTCCAGCTGCGCATCGCCAAAACGAGCCTCCAGCGCAACATCATTGATGTCCTGCATATTCTGGAGCAGCTCATCTTCAAAACGTTTAACCACATCATCGACAGAGCGATAACAGCGATAGAACGTCGATTTGGATGTATGGGCAAGGCGAAGTACCTCGGCCACCTTAATCGACTGCACCGGAGTTGTCGCCATAAGTTCAAAGACGGCATCCTCGATCCGTGAAGCGATATCGTTTTGAGCGTTCAGCGGCATAGCGGCCTCCCCTATTAGCGATTGGCTCCTATGCTACCCGAAAGGTATGCTCCTTGAGGACGATACGAGGCATAGAGCGCGCCGCACAAGAGATGACGCAGCGACCGTATGTCACCGACGAAGTATTCCATCCACCGGGCATGCCATCTTTGCGAGGATCAATCGAAAACCCGACGCCTTCAGCCTTGAGGATGGCCTCGATACGCGTCCACGTCTGACTCAGGCGAAGATTGCGTTCTTGCAAATTGGGGGCAGCGTTAATCCACACGCGCTCGTCGTCGTTTGCCATACGCCCAACCGCAACGGGGGCAATCTCATCGATCGCCTCGATATCCACGCCAATAGGTCCTCCGACCGACCGAGCAACATCGGAAACAGCGAGGACGGCCACGCTTCCGCCATGTGAAATGGAAATAGAGGGGGCCTCCCCATCCGCAAGCTCGATCTTGCCGAAAGCAGAACACGCAAGCTGGGTGTCGTCGAAGACACCCAGGGCGTCGCGAAGAAGCAGACCCACGCCTGCAGCTTCTCTCCGAGACGCAATTGGGAGATCCCCATTGGAGGCACGTAAGGCATAGCGTCCCGCGATTGATGCCATATCAACGGTCTCGCCGGGATCGATCGCTGAAACGTCAACGAGATGCACGGTTATGTTCAAAATGGTCAACCCCCACTCGATTGAGATGACAAGGCTAAACAGACGCTCAGAACCGCTCTTTCATGAATCGAGATACCTTTTGCCGGCGATTTGGCGACCCATTTGGTGACCGAAACAAAAACAGCCCAGAGGCCAAGCCTCTGGGCTGCGAACATTTGGTGGGCGTTAGAAGATTTGAACTTCTGACCTCTTCCGTGTCAGGGAAGCGCTCTCCCCCTGAGCTAAACGCCCAAATGGAGCGGACAACGGGGCTCGAACCCGCGACCCCAACCTTGGCAAGGTTGTGCTCTACCAACTGAGCCATGTCCGCCTGCGAGGATTTAATATACGGGATGATCCACCCGAATGCAAGAACTATTTTCCAATAATTTGAAAAAAGTTCGAGCCACCTGGGACGGATTGACCAATTAGTGAAAAGAACGGAAGACCCACTCCCCCTACCACGACAGCGAGCGGGCTCCGGGTGCCCCAGGTTGCCGCGAAAGAGGAGGGAAGCGTACTTTATGTACGCGACCGACGATTGAGGGGCAAGATGGGGTGCCCGGGGCTCGAGCAGCGTCAACAAAAAACGCGGTTCGTTAGAACCGCGTAAGGTAGTTGGAGCGGACAACGGGGCGTCCGCGTATCCGCTTCGCGGATACGCGCCGGCTTCGGCCGCCTGTCGGCGTCCTCGCCAGCTCGCTACAAACGCTCCGCGTTTGTCTAACGCTCGCTCCCTCTCGGGCTCGAGCCCAGGCGATGGGTACGAAAAAGCCCGGCTACCGTAGTAGCCGGACTGTTGCGCTTGGAGCGGACAACGGGGCTCGAACCCGCGACCCCAACCTTGGCAAGGTTGTGCTCTACCAACTGAGCCATGTCCGCATATGTAAAACAAAACGGGCGCCGGAGCGCCCGGATGTTGCCTGGAGGCGAAGCCCGGATTCGAACCGGGGGTAAAGGCTTTGCAGGCCTCTGCCTTACCACTTGGCCACTTCGCCGAAAAAGGACCGCTTGAGACGGTCCGGAAATGCAATGGAGCGGACAACGGGGCTCGAACCCGCGACCCCAACCTTGGCAAGGTTGTGCTCTACCAACTGAGCCATGTCCGCTTGCGGGTTATTAATTTACGCGAGTTGCCCAAAAGACGCAAGTACTTTTTTCAAAAAAATTGTTCAATGCAAGTTCGCGCAGGTGGATAACGTCAAGCCAAAGCGCTAAGCGCACGATTCCAATGCCGAGCTAAACAACTTCACCATCCGAACGCGCGTGCCGGCGCCATCCGCACGACGGGCAACTTCCACATTATCGACGAGCATGCGCATAAGCTTGATACCTCGCCCGCGCTCCTCAGAAGCCACCGGCTCGCTCGCCCCATCGATAGAATAGCCAGCGCCCCGATCAAGCACCTCGAGCACAACGCGGTCCCCATAGGCCTGAACCGTCAGGATGCAGCCAACACCGCCCGCATGGTCATATGCGTTACCCAATGCCTCCCCCAACGCCAATGCAACGTCATAGCGCTCATCACGCCTCAGGGGAAGCGATTCGAGGAGCTCGGCCACACGGTGCCGATAATACGGGAGATTCTCGATGCCTCGCCTTACTTCGACGCTCTTGCTCCATCGCGGCAACTCCCCCACCGGAATGGCGGGAATCGACTCCCGCGCCGGGCCCGCGACATGAAGGATGTCGACAAGTCGGGCAATTTCCAAAAAGCGAACGACCTCATCGGAAGCGTTAACGAGCGAAAGCAGCCCCTCATGTCTCATGAGCTCTCTGGCACGTGTAAGCAAAAACGCCAAACCCGTCGAGTCGATAAAACCCACGGTCTGGCAATTGATGACAACACGACGCACGCCCCGGTCGATCAAATTATCCAACCGTCGGCGCAGTGCGGGCACCGAGGCGATGTCGATATCGCCCGGTGGCGTCAAAACCGCTATGTCATTCCACTCATTCATACGACCATGGTTCCCCAAAAGAGCTCGCTCGATGCACACGTATCTGCAACCGCGCAGATTTCGCCCGTCAGGCGTCGTGACCTACGATCGACCCCGTAAAAACTCAAGGGAAACCAGCGCGATGTCATCGTTCAGCGCCGACTCGGTAAAGCGGTCAAGCTCGCCCAAGACCTTGCCGCAGATTCCCGATACGCCCTCACCCGAGACAGAGAGCAGAAGGTCACGAAGGCGCTGCTCGCCAAAGAAAGCACCCGAGCGATCACGTGCTTCGATTGTTCCGTCGGTATACATAAATAGCATGTCACCAGGAGCGAACGTAAACACGCCCGTCTCGTACACCATGCTCTCAAAGGCACCGATCACGCCCGATTGGCACCCAAGGAGCTCCACTTCTCCGCCTCGGGCTTCACCGCCACCAAGCGGCGTCGACGACGGCCTAATGACCATAGTGGGAGGATGCCCCGCAGAGCAATAGGTTGCGCGACCCGCTTTAAGATCGATCTTGGCGATAAACGCCGTCACAAACGTCTCGACCCTCGAAAAACCCATGAGCATGCTATTGAGCGAGCGTGCCATACGGGCAGGCCCCGCACCCTCCCAGGCATAGGCCGTCAGCGCTGTCTTGACGAGCGCCGACATCGACGCCGCCTCGATTCCCTTGCCGGATACATCGCCCAAAATC
Source organism: Collinsella sp. CLA-SR-H006 (assembly GCF_040097075.1). Taxonomy (NCBI): domain Bacteria; kingdom Bacillati; phylum Actinomycetota; class Coriobacteriia; order Coriobacteriales; family Coriobacteriaceae; genus Collinsella; species Collinsella sp. CLA-SR-H006. The sequence continues at coordinate 120,096 of NZ_JBBNPD010000006.1, forward strand.
ATAACGGCGCAATCGTCGGGAAGTCGGACAAGCGTATAGAAGTCACCGCCGACCAACGCAGAATTCGTTGCCGATAGATATACCGAATCGGTTGCAATGCCCGGAACGTCACCAAGCGAATTTCTCATGCCAATCTGAAGCGTCTGAGCGATATGACGCTCTTCGCGCTTTTGAGACTCGCCTTCATAGATCAGCTCAAAGTCATGCGCCAGATGCACCAGGTAGTCGTATTCAAGGTCGTCAATTGGTTCTTGGCTGCCATCGCGGAGCAGCAATGCGCGCGTCGTCGGTCCCTTGGCAACGTCGGCGGGAACGATTGCATCGTTGTTCCGCCGACCGCCGCCCTCCGAACGAACGCGTCCCGCCTCGAAGCCGGAATCGACATAGAGGCCCTGGCACGGCAGGCCATGAGCCCTCAACCATCCGCCCATAGGCATGGATTCGTCGACGCGGGTCAAGCGCACATGCTTAAGATCATCAGCACTCGCACCGCCCAGCACCGACGGCTCAAAACCATCGGAAGCGACCCCCAAACGCGCAGCCGGTGCGGTGGTGGAAAAGAAGAGCGACTCCGGATCGCCCGGCAACGCCACACGACTGCCGCCCTCAAAATCGATGACATAGGCGTCAAGACTCGCGTCATATTCCACGGGGCAGAAATGACAATTGAGCACCGCGCAGATTTCCGTCGACACCGCTCGCGAAGCGGCAACAGGATCATCGAGATAGGTAAACAGTTCGTCGCGCAGCAAATTGAGTGAGCGACCGAGCTCCGCCGTGCGGCGCGAACGTAAGCTCGACGCCATGCCGACCAGCTGAATAGACAGGTAATCGCAAATGACCTCGAGCACGTTAACGTCATAGGCAAGTGGCGCCTGGGGGCGTTTCCAGCCAACTTCCAACACGCCAAGGACCTGCGTGCCGTAAAACACGGGAAGACAGATCTCGCTGCGATACGGGGGCATATCCTGCACGCGCAGCAAGTGCTTGGAACGATTGTCCAAATCCATGAACATACCCGAAGCAACCCGGTCGCCCTCAAGGTCCTGCTGAATCGACAGGCGACAGGCACGCGACTCGCGAAGCACGTAGGTCGGAATGCCCGCGCCGTACGGCAAAAATTCGGGCAGATAGCTGTCCTCAAGCTCCTTAGAAACACCGCGGAGCTTAAAGCCGCCGCTCTCGGAAAAATAGATAGCCGCACCGGAGGCATCGAGCGTTCCAACGAGCTGATTCAAAACGGTATCGAGCAAGCTGGGGAGCTCATCGGAGCCCACGGTACTCATAATGACCGAAAGGGTACCCGAAAGGCGTTTATTCGCCACCCTAAGCTCCGATAGCGCACGTTTGAGCTGACGATCGTGGGAATACTGCTCTTCGATGCTGTGAAGCGCCACCAGGACACGCGGTGCACGACGTCCAAAGATACGCGGAGGCGTAACGGAACCTGCGCGAACCAAGACGGGAATAAAAGACCCGTCGCTCAGCTTGAGCATCAGCTCGCTCTCGGAGCCATCGGTCTCAAACGGCAGACGATGTTCGGTCGCGCGCTCAAAGGCAGACGAGTACAGAACGTCTTTGACATCACCGCTGACGACGTCAGCGCGTTCCTCGCACATCAGGTCGAGCAAACGGTTATTCACATGCAGAATGGTTCCGTCGAGCTCACAGATGATGACAGCATCGCTCGTGATCTCGACCAGTTGGGCAACGTCTGCCCACTCGTTGCGCTCAAGCGTTTCCATCGTGGACCTCACCGTCTATCGGTAACAAAAAAGCCTCCGAAGAGGCTTCTCAAATGCGATGGTGTCGGAGGCGGGACTTGAACCCGCATGACCAAAAAGCGGTCACTAGCACCTCAAGCTAGCGCGTCTGCCAATTCCGCCACTCCGACATGCTATGTTGTTGATTCACGGTTCGTTTTGTTGGACCCGCGCGTTCAACGAGGAAGATAATAACCTATGTTTCGAGAACTGCGCAAGCACTTTTTTGAAAAAAGTTTACGAATTTGAAAATGCGCAGGTAGATCTATATGTCCGGCCCCGAATCGGTGTTGCCTCCCGGCGCGTCCTCGGGCATGAGCGATATTTTGCTGCGCACTTCGTGCTGCAAAATATCGCTCCCCCTGCGGAATGCGCCGGGAGGCATCACCGATTCCGGCCCTACGTCCACGTACTCCAGGCACCGTTCTCAAACATGTTCTGAGGGCTGATATTAATTTGGTGGCTCGGCCTTGCCGAGCCCTTATATGAAGAGGCCGGAGCCAAGGCTCCGGCCTCACACAATTCCCTATCAGATTAAGCGAGCGATCAGGGAATCGCACTCCCCCTGCCGAGTTAACGTAGGGCCCGCCCTGGTGTTACTTTTCAGAACACTCCGCACTGATATCTTCTGTATTGAAGACGTCGATGATGCACCCGTATACCATTGACGTCGACACCATCAGATGCGG